>DATAHC010000204.1:0-11969 GCA_036263415.1 Flavisolibacter sp. | reverse complement strand
TGTCTGCGCAGCGATGGCCAGCGACAGAAAGACCTGGGAAAGCGGGTATTTATAAACCTTGAAATTGAGCTCGGGGGGAAAATCCAGGCGGTAAAGGGCGATGATCGATACCGATAGCACTAGGAAGAAACCCAGTGGATTGATGATCAGTTCCAGGAATTTCTGCTGGTCAAAAGTCTGCCATCTTCTTTTGAACAGCTTACAGAGAAAGATTGCAATGTACTTGGAAATAAAGCGGTTCAGCAGCAGTACGAAAAGGATCACACCCACCACCCACACATAATCATAGATCGTATTGCCCAGTAAATGCCGGCCGAAAAACTCCTTCATGAATCCAATTTGCGATAAAATTATTTGATTACGGGTACATTAGAAGCGGTACTGATAAATTCGGAGACTGTCTCCTGAAAAGGTAACCAGCTTTGTTGGCGTGGAGAAGGCATGGATGTAGGGTTGAAAGGAGCCGGGAATCCGTTTTCTTTTATCGGTAAAAGTGGAACTGTTGTAGACCACGATCTCATCGCCGACCGTATGGATCAGGTAGTTTTCCTTTATCAGCAGGCTGGACCAGTTTTTCAGTGCGATCTTCTTCTTGAACGAGCCGTAATTATCAAATACAAAAACACCGGAGGCAGTATCTGCCAGGTACACCAGGCCATTGTCGTTAATGATCTTCTGAGGCCGGATCGTTGTATTCAGGGCGGTTCTGAAGTCAGCCGTTTCCAGCAGCTTGTTTCCCTGGTCGTCTATCTTTTTGAGCTTGTTATCATACTCGTCAAATACCCAGATCGTATTATCATAGGCCAGTCCTACGGCGCCGGGCTGCAGTATGTTTAGCTTCCGCAGATCCAGCACGCCCCTGTTGGAGAGAAAACGGTCCAGCAGCACAATAGTGGAAAAATCCTTAAAGAACAGGATCGGCTTTAACGGATTGGATACGTCTATCGAATACAGCTTGCCATAGTTGCGCGTCTGGTTGTAAATGCCGGCAGAGTCACCATTGGCATTGAACTTACGCACCTGGCCGGTAGTGGAGATCAGGTACAGGTTGTCGAGATTATCCATGGTGGCATCGGCAATATCACCCCGGAAGCTGCGTACCAGCAGAAAGGAGCTGTCCTGGGCCTTTGCGGACGACAGCATCAGGAAACTGCATAGTATGTAGAGTAACGGTTTCACCAGTTCTTATAAATTTTAGCCTCTTTCCCGGTATAGGAATGCAGGGCGATATCCCTTCCGTCGAATACGGCATACGTGGAAAAATGGATCCATTCGCCCAGGTTGATATACCGGCTGCCATTGGATAGACGAAAATCGATGGGCAGGTGTCTATGGCCGAACACCAGAAAATCATACTCTTTTTTAGCCAGCAGCTCTTTCGAGTAAATGAGTAGCCATTCTTTATCCTCTCCGAGAAACTGTTCTTCCTGCGATTTGTCGGCTTCCCTGCTTTTCCGGCTGAAATAATTGGCAAGGCCTACGCCCATATAGGGGGGCAGAACGCCAAACATCCATTGGCAGACAGGGTTGCGGAATACCTTTTTAAGGGCTTTATAGCCATGATCGCCCGGACCGAGCCCGTCTCCATGGCCTATATAAAATTGCTTTCCGTTGAAGTCAAATTCCTTGGGATGAAAGTATACCGGTATGTTCAGCTCTTCCTGGAAGTAGGTGCGCATCCACATATCATGATTGCCTACAAAAAAATGAAGGGCGATACCCGAATCGGTCAGCTCCGCCAGCTTCCCCAGGATCCGCACATAGCCCTTGGGAACTACGGTTTTGTATTCATACCAGAAGTCAAAAAGATCGCCGACCAGGAAGATCACAGTGGCATCTGCTTTTATTTCATCCAGAAACCGGACGAGCCTTTTCTCCCGTTCCAGGCTGGCGGCCGCGTTAGGCGATCCCAAATGGAAATCGGATAGAAAATAGATCTTTTTGCCCGGTGGAAGTTGCATAGAAGTAAGGCCCTCTTTACGGATGAGGGATATCGTCAATAACAAAACAATATACTTCTTTTGGCCCATGAACCCCAACCACAAGGGTTTTTTCAATATCCGCCGTACGGCTGGGGCCCGTAGCGAAGCTGATGAGCGAAGGGAGAAAACGGTCATACTTCACCTTTAAACCCTGCAGGCCATCCTTTACATCATATACCAGTTGCGAAGCGTAGGCAATGCACACATGGATCGGCGCATAAACGCTGGGCAGTCGGCCCTGATGCACCGAGCTCAGTACCATGCTTCCGGTCCGTGCTATCAGGAACTCACAACCGGTAACCGATACGTCGCACGAGGAAAGATCATCGTATAGTAGATTCGGCTGTATGATGCGGGTCCATTTTTCTTCCTCACTGTAAATCCGCGTCCACTGGTTCTGATAGCAAAGCTTTTCAAACTGCTCGGGCAGTTCCGACTCCTCCTGGCAAAACAGGAACTTTCCCTGCAGGGCCGTGAACTGTTCGGCAAACTCCACCACCAGGTCCTGTTGCTGTGGCTGAAATACGGAATCATTCCCTTCGCCCTTGGGAAATGGCAATGGCGTTGGGTGTGCCAACGCCATGCGTATTTTCTTCAGTATGTTATTCTTCGATGCTGAGTTGCTCATTTTGGTGCGGGAGCCTGGTTCGTTACATTGGGATCATAGGGTGGCACGCCTTCGCTGATGCCGCCGTCAGGATGCTTTTCATCATCCACGCCCAGCAGCTTTACTTCTTCGTAAGGACGCGGCCCGATCAGTTCTTCCACATCACTCTGGAACAGCACTTCCTTATTCAGCAAGGCTTCTGCCAGCTTCTCCACTTCTGCTTTTTTATCCAGCAACAGGTTCTTCGTGCGCTCGTAGGCCACATCGATCAGCTTCCGCACTTCTTCATCAATCAGTCTGGCGGTTTCGTCAGAATAAGGCTTGGTGAAGGAATTGTCTTGCTGCGGATCATAGAAGCTGATGTTACCAACTTTATCGTTCATACCATACACGGTTACCATGGCATAACCGATGCGGGTAATCTGCTGCAGGTCGTTCTGTGCGCCGGTAGAGATCTTTCCGAAGAAGATTTCCTCACTGGCACGACCACCCAGGGTCATACAGATCTGGTCGTTCAGCTGGTCCGTATTGTACAGGTATTGTTCTTTAGGGGTGTATTGGGCATATCCCAGGGCTGCCGTACCACGGGGTACGATCGTTACCTTCAGAAGCGGATAGGCATGCTCCAGGAACCAGCCGCAGATGGCGTGTCCGGCTTCATGGTAGGCAATAATGCGCTTCTCTTCGGGAGAAATGATCTTGTTCTTCTTTTCCAGTCCTCCGATCACACGGTCCACAGCGTCCTGGAAATCGCTCATGTCCACAGCGCTCTTACCCTTACGGGCGGCAATGAGGGCGGCTTCATTACATACGTTGGCGATGTCGGCTCCGGCAAACCCCGGGGTTTGTTCAGCCAGCTTATGAATATCTACTTTTTCGGATACCTTGATCGGTTTCAGATGCACTTTGAAGATGGCTTCTCTTCCTTTTACATCCGGCTTGTCGATGGTGATCTGGCGGTCGAAACGGCCGGGGCGCAACAAGGCAGTATCCAGTACGTCCGGACGGTTGGTGGCGGCCAGTACAATGATACCGGTATCGGTACCGAAGCCATCCATTTCCACCAGCAACTGGTTCAGGGTGCTTTCCCTTTCATCGTTGCTCATCATCATGTTCTTGCCACGGGCGCGTCCGATAGCATCGATCTCATCGATAAAGATCACGCAGGGCGCTTTCTCACGGGCCTGCTTAAAGAGGTCGCGCACACGGCTGGCACCCACGCCTACGAACATTTCCACGAAGTCCGAACCGCTCAGGCTGAAGAACGGCACCTGGGCTTCACCTGCCATGGCCTTGGCCAGCAGGGTCTTGCCGGTTCCGGGAGGACCTACCAGCAAAGCGCCCTTAGGTATCTTACCACCCAGCGAAGTATATTTTTTAGGATTCCGCAGAAAGTCCACGATCTCCATTACCTCTACCTTGGCCTCATCCAGTCCGGCCACATCAGCGAACGTGATATTCACCCGCGTTCCTTTATCAAACAGCGTGGCTTTCGATTTACCTATATTGAAAATACCGCCCGGACCGCCGCCGCTGCCGGCGCCGCCCCCCATCTTACGCATCAGCAGGATCCAGAGTCCGATAAAGATCAGGATCGGTAAGATGGTTTGCAGGATGGGACTGAACCAGTTGGTCTCGTTCTCCACATCCGAAGTAGGCTGATTTTCCTTGGCTACGGCTGCCTGGGCATAGAAGTCATTCATTTCCTTCCGCACATCTTCATTGGCCGAGATCCGGAAATAAAAATGAGGGCCTTCCGGCGTCAGCTTGCTCGATTTGCTGTCGGTTGGATAGTTGCCGATACGGTCAGGCTTCAGGTAAACCCGCACGATATCGCGGTTATCCACGATCATGTATTTGGCTACATCGCCTTTCAGCACCATCTGCTTGAAGTTCTCAAACGTCGTCTTCTCCAGTGAGCCGGAGAAAGGACTGAACAGCTGAATACCGATCAGAATGGCGAATATGATGGCGTACACCCAGTAAATGCTGAAACGGGGTCCTTTACGGGGCCCCTGTCCATCTCCGTCACCGGAGCGGTTCGAGAATTTGGGAAGTTTCGATTTGCTATCGTTTTTATATGGCTCTTGTGACATCTGTTATTCCTTATAGTCTTTTATAGTCTTATTGTAAATACTGCAAGTAATCAATTTTTATCGGATTACGGTGTTTCGTTATACGATTTAACAAACAGCTGTCTCAGCCATTATGCTCCTCCAGAACGGCATCGCTCCACATCTCTTCCAGCTTATAGAACTTCCGCTGTTCCGGAAGCATGATGTGTACCACGATATTCACGTAGTCCATCAATACCCATTGCAGATTCTGCTTGCCCTCGTAATGATAGGGATTCTCACCGCAATGCTCTTTCACCTGATCTTCAATAGAATCAGCAATAGCTCTTATCTGGGGTTGATTGGTAGCCTCGCAAACAATGAAATAATCCGCAACGGCTTCGGGTATTTTTCTAAGGTCCAGCGAAACGATCTGCTCGCCTTTCTTATCCTGTATAGCCCTTATGATGGTTTTAAAAATCTTTGAATTTTTGTTCAACCGGCTAAAGCCTTTCTTCCGATTCGCCAATACGTCTAATGGTTCCAAATACTAGTTCAATTTTGAGTTTATGAATTTTAATCGTGCAGCTGAAGTCAGAACAAATAAACTGTTATTTCTTTGTCCAAAAATAACACTAATTGTCATCCGTAGATTTAGGATTTACCTTCCTCGAGCTGCCTACCGTGGATAGCACCAACAACTATGCCATGGGAATGGTCCATGCGGGTATGGCACAACACGGTATGGCTGTGTTTGCAGGCGAGCAGACCAGGGGTCGCGGACAACGCAGTAAAGTCTGGTTTTCGCAAGCCGGTCAGAGTATCTCCCTCAGCATTATAATCAGGCCCGACGCGCTTTCTTCCTCCCGGCTCTTTCTCCTGAGCCAGATGGCGGCTGTTGCTGCCCACCGTTTCTTTCTTAACTATTCCTTGTCAGATACCTTTATCAAGTGGCCTAATGATATCTTTTGGCGTGACAGAAAGGCAGGAGGAATCCTGATTGAAAATAGTTTTAAAGGTCCAAAATGGATGTATGCGGTCATTGGTATCGGCTTGAATATCAACCAGGCGGATTTCCCGGACCTCGACCGTAAAGCGGTATCGCTTCGGCAGATCACCGGTCAAAACTATGAGCCGGCACAGTTGGCCCGTTCGCTTTGCACGTATATGGATGCAGCCTGGAAGGAATTACTGATAGATCCTGCTTCGATCGATCAGGCCTATCAGCAAGCCTTGTTCAGAAGGGGAGCGCGCGTAAAATTCAAACAGGACTCCCGCATATTCGAGGCACTGGTAAAAGGTGTGAATGAAAACGGCCAGCTGGTGGTACAGCACGAGCTCGAAGAATCCTTTGACGTAGGTACCCTCGAATGGCTGTTATAAAAGACCAACCTAGAAGCATATCCATATAGGAATAGAGGCGAACTTGAAAGAATCCATATCAGACATCAGACATCCTATATCAGACATCCCAGCTCACTTTTCACTGTTCGCTACGATCTCCTCCGCATGCGCTTTGTTCTTAGGGCGCAGGTAGATCTTTTCGATCACCCCTTTTTCATCGATCACAAAAGTGGTCCGGTGCAGGCCCATGTAGTTGCGGCCATACAGGTTCTTCTCGCCCCAAACCCCGTATTTATCGATGATCGCATGTTTCGGATCTGCGATCAGGGAGAAAGGCAGACTGAATTTTTTAATGAACCGCTGGTGACTATTCACGTCGTCCGGACTGACGCCAATCACAGTAAACCCATGCTTTTTCAACAAAGCATAATTATCTCTCAGATTGCAGGCCTGCACGGTACAGGTAGGCGTATCATCTTCCGGGTAAAAGTAAAGTACCAGCTTTTTCCCTTTCAATTCTGCCAGCGATACCTTGTTGCCATCCTGGTCGATTCCGGTAAATGCCGGGGCTTTCTGCCCGGCCTGTAAATGGGTTGCCATAATAAGTCCGCAAAGGTAGGGGAGGTGACCGATCAAAGCTGAAATCGGGTGTAAGGTTATGCCCCACCGCCATCTGTAGCCCATAATCCGATGCCCTTTTGCTTACGGCCAGCTGAAGCCCGAATGCTATAGGCTCTTCCCTCTCTGCCGTCTGACGTCCGTTAACTGATGTCGTCTCTTTCGCTGCCGTCTTAAAACCTTCTGCCGAATAATCCGTTACATGCTGCCGCAGGCACAGTTCGCGGGTCTTCAACACGGCTATACTCACTTCCATCGTTTCTGCCAGCTTCAGCACGACCTCCATGCCCGTCATCCCGCTTTTGAGCCAGTGAAACACCACCCCCACCATCTTTCTGCGATACGTATTGGTCCGTTCCGCTCTTCCCTTCTCCATACAGGTATAGACCAGGGAGGTCAGCCGCGAGGCCATGCCCATCCGCTGGGCGCTTCGTCTGGAGTTCTCAAAAGAGGGCCAGCTCCAGAACTTCTCTGCATTGAGCGAGCTTTTCATCTTTACATACGTCTCGCCATCGGGTCCGCCATAGAAGGTAATATCATCCAGGGTGCCTTTGATCTTGATTGCTGAAACCAGTCGTGCCATACATCCTTTCTTTAGTTGTTAGAAAGGTGAAACTACACCCGCTTCCCTTCCCTTTTCAGCCCCATTTAGTGGCCATCGACACCACTGCAAACGAGTGTCGACACGTCATTTAGTGAACGGCGCTTTTCTAAGAGTCAAAAGCAGGGTAGCGCAGTCAAAAGATTCCGAATAAATAGTGGCGCTTATTCCCACACGCCCTTGCCAAAAGCGATAGGCTAGTGGCACACTACCGGCTCAGTAGCATAGCAACAGGGGCGGAACTGCGTAGCGCATCCGGCTGAAGGGCGTACGAACTGCGTAGAAAATTGTATTAGGAAGAAAGGAACTGAGATGCTGAATAATTAACCGATACGATCTGCTATGGTAAAGGATTAGTACATCAAAAAGCAAAGTTATAGATCCAATTTTATGGTATTTGTAAACTGCTTTTCAGTTCGATCCGGTTATGCTACTTAGTTTTGATTTCGAAAACTAAATTTCATTTTATGAAATTATTTATATATTTATAATCCGTATCTGAAGTGGTAGTGATAGGTTATAAGACTATCAGGAATTTCATTGTTAAACATCGCTCTTCGACAGATGCACTTAATAATTGGTATCGTATAATGAAAATGGGAGACTGGTCCAATTATTATGAATTGAAAAAGTTCTTCAATTCTGTTGATGCAGTGGGAAATGACTTATATATTTTTAATATAAGGGGTAATAGCTACAGGGTAATAGCACGTATAATTTTTGGAGCCCGTACCGTATTTATAAGATTTGTTGGAACGCATGCTGAATATAACAAAATCACTATTTCTGATTTGTAATGAGACATAAATAAGGGATCATAGATTCTCATAACTTTTAAATATGCCGGTGAAGAAGAAGATAATAACATCAAAGAAAGATTATAATGAGGTTATGAGATCCCTTGAAAATATTGTCAATAAGGGAGAAAAAAATCTAAGTTCCAGGGAACTTAAACAAATAAAGGACCTGGCACTGGCTGCGCAGGAATATGAACAAAAAAGCTACCATATTCCTGCTCCTGAAACCTTGGAAGGAATTATAGAGCTGAAAATGTTTGAACATAAGCTTAAACAAAAAGATCTGGCCAAATTACTAGGTATTGGCGAAGCAAAACTTTCTCAGATTTTAAGTAAAAAACGTCGTCCGGATGTATTGTTCCTAAAAGCTGCGCATGAAAAGCTTGGTATAGATGGTAATATGTTGCTTCAATTAATTTAAAACGCCTTAACCCCTCCTCACCGTGTCACTGTCCAGCTTTTCTCCAGCACATTACCGGCTTCGTCTTCCACAACTACCTTCAGCTCATGGCTGCCCCGCGGAAAGTATTCATCGAAGGAATAGATCCAGGTCTTGCCCTTATCATTGGTAAACCGAAGCCACTGGCCATTCACATAGCAGCGAAAGCTCCGGATCGTATTGAAATTATCGCGTGGCGTGAACACCAGCCGGGTGGCCTTACTCAGGTTGGTCGGCGGTGCATTTACTGTGGGCGGCTCTTCATCCAGGAAGGCCTGGTACGTACCGAACTGCCGGAAGCGGGCCGAAAGCCAGCCCTGCTGCCAGTCGGCTTTCTTTACAAACGTGCGGGTGCCGGAAAGATTCCGGATTACCACATGGTCCTGCTGTTCCCTGCTGAGCGACACCTCCGGCCGGATGCGGATGGTTACCGAATCATGCGCCGGTATCGCGGCACTTAAAAAGCTATGGACCGCCGACAGGGCCGCACCGCCTGCGGCGCCTGAACGGCTATGGCTAACCGGTATCGTATCGTAGACAGACCACTCGGTGGTGAATACCTCCAGATCCTCGCTCTCATATACATTCACATTATTGGGCAGAAACCGTTCTCCTTCCATAACAGCAGCCGTACGCTGAAGCGATGGGTCGTATTGAACCGTAAACTGGATGCGGGATGTATTGCCATTGGCATCCTTCACTTCGATCTGAACCGGGTGGATTTCGTTGTCCTGCAGCTCCACTATGCCGTCAGCATTATTCATGGTATAAGCCACTCCCGCTGCTCCGGGCAGGGGACTGATATGCTGCACAAAAGCACCGCCCCGGGCATGATAGGGATAGTCAATCTGGGCATTGATATAGCGCGTATCATTATAGCTGATGTCATCCAGCCGAAAGGCTGAAATGGTAGTGCCGTCCACGTCGGTGGCCGCACTGTAGATCCCGTTCGGATTGGCTGATCCGGTAAACCGGTCCACTGCACCCACGGCAAAGCTGATCCGGTTACTGCCTACCTTCAAACCGGCCGGTAAGGTATATACACTCCCCGCCTTTTTCAGGGTCAGGAACTGCGGCGTTTGCAGGTACGTGCTCTTATTCCGGTCATAAAGGGCCAGACGTATCAGGGTTGGGGCAACGGCATCGGCTAAGGGAAATTGGAACAGCAGGGGATTCAGGCAATTTTCCGTTTTCGTGTCCCGGATCTCAAAATGCACATGCGGACCTTCCGAAGCGCCGGTGCTGCCGCTCAGGGCTATCTGGTCGCTCTTGCTCACCGGAAACTGCTGCGGCGTAAAGTACAGGTTGATGGCCCAGCTTTGCCGCTCATACTGCTGCTGCTTCACGTATTGCGCCAGCGCCGGCATAAAGGCATTCAGGTGGCCATATAGTGTGGTGTAACCGTTGGGATGATTGATATAGATGGCCTGACCGAAACCGCCCGGCTCTACCGATACCCGGGCGATATAGCCGTCCGCAGCGGCAAATACCGGCAGGTTCACCCGTTGCTGGGTGCGGATGTCCAGGCCCATATGCCAGTGATTGGTGCGGATCTCGCCAAAATTGGCCACCAGCTGAAGCGGTATGTTCAGGGGTGATCGGAAATAGCCCTGGGGGTAATTCTGGGCGAAGCCCGGTAAGGTAAATAATAATGCGAGTGCGAGATAAGCGCGTCTTCTGTGCATCCGATACGGTTTAAGCCTGTGGGTAACTCCAATCATTGTTCCATTCTGTTGCCGGGCATAAAATTGGTAACTTAATGGAGGAATAAAAAATTAATTCACTTAAAAATAAGATCATGAGTGTCAACAGTAAAGACCTGGCTACCTTCCTCCTCGGCGCCGCGGCCGCCCTGGGCGTTTATAAATATGCGACCATGACGGATGAGGAAAAGGAGAAACTGGCCAACGACCTGAAAGAAAAGGCGAATAAGCTGAAAGATCATGCCGTAGAGGCCGAGGGCCGTGCCATGGACTATTTCAATGAGCTCAAGACCAAAGGTGCCGACGCGCTGAAGGAACACGGTCCTAAAGTGGAAGAATTCTTCGAAAATCTCTTCAAAGGTGGAACGAAAGCCACAAATTCGGCCACAGCGGAAAACGGCGCCAACATTTAAAGCGCAGGGCCACCCTAGTTTCTTTCGGTACGATATTTTATTAGGTTATAGCCCTGGCAACAGGTAACCAATTTTTAACCTTAAAAAACATAGTGTATGACACGCAAACCAGGCTTAGGCTCATTATTATTGTTAGGTGCTGCCGCTTTCGGAGCTTACAAGTATTCCAAAATGTCTGACCAGCAGAAGAAAGATCTGGTAGATAAAGGCAAGAAATTAGTAAATGAGAACCTGGGTGGTCTCGGCAATGCTTTCGGAAGAAAACAAGGCGGAGCACCGGCAGGTAACGGAACTATATAAGCTGCGGATACGGCCTGTTTATCAACACGCTGTTAATCCTCAGAATTCGTTCCCGCATGAAACGTCATTTACCTTACTTTTGCAACCCGGGCAAACGCCCGGTTTTTTTATGTCCGCTCATTTCGTAAAAAGTAAAAAATGCCCAAAGACACGTCCATAAAATCAGTTCTCATTATCGGATCCGGACCTATCGTTATCGGACAAGCCTGCGAATTTGACTATTCCGGTACCCAGGCGGCCCGCAGCCTGCGCGAGGAAGGGATGAAGGTGATTCTTATCAACAGCAACCCCGCCACCATCATGACCGATCCGATGATGGCCGACCGGGTCTATCTCCTGCCGCTTACTGTAGAAAGCATTGAACAGATCCTGGAAGAGAACCAGATCGACGCCGTACTGCCTACCATGGGTGGACAAACCGCGCTCAATCTCGCGAAGGAAGCGGAGGATATGGGCGTATGGGAAAAATATAATGTCCGCCTGATCGGGGTGGACATCAAGGCCATCGATAAGGCGGAGGACCGCGAAAAGTTCCGCCAGTGGATGATCCAGCTGAATGTTCCCGTAGCTACGGCCCAGACGGCCAATTCCTTCCTGGAAGGAAAAGAGTTTGCACAGAACATCGGCTTCCCGCTCGTGATCCGTCCCTCCTTTACCTTAGGTGGTACCGGTGGCGGCTTTGTGCACGGTCCGGAAGATCTGGACGAGGCCCTGCAACGCGGCCTACAGGCGTCACCGATTCATGAGGTGCTGGTGGAAAGAGCCGTATTGGGCTGGAAGGAATTCGAGCTCGAACTGCTGCGCGATGCGGCCGATAATGTATGTATCATTTGTACGGTGGAGAACTTCGACCCCATGGGCGTGCACACCGGCGACTCCATCACGGTGGCTCCGGCCATGACCCTGAGCGATACCGCCTTCCAGCTGATGCGCAATACCGCCATCATGATGATGCGCGACCTGGGCAATTTCGCCGGCGGCTGTAATGTGCAGTTTGCCCTGAACCCGGAAAATGAAGAGATCATCGCTATCGAGATCAACCCGCGCGTGAGCCGCTCGTCCGCCCTGGCTTCAAAGGCTACCGGTTATCCCATCGCGAAGATCGCCGCCA
>DATAHC010000203.1:0-3417 GCA_036263415.1 Flavisolibacter sp. | reverse complement strand
GGTTGCCACTATGGCAACCTTTTGTAATAAAATGCATTCCGTTTGCTGGTCAGAAGAGTGTCTTTAAGAAACTCTTCATATCATTCCAGGAGGCTGTGTCAGCCGCTCCGTTATACCGTATTGGCATTTTGAATTTTACCCCGGTTTCTGTAGCTGCCGGATTTGTAAAAGCGTGAGTGGCATCAGGATAAGCTTTAAAAGTGTAAGATGCGCCTATAGAATCAAGACCCTTTTTAAAAGCATCTACCTGCGCCTGAGGCACAAAAGAATCGGCTGCGCCATGGCAAATAAGGATTTTTGCTTTTAAGAGATCTTTGTTTGCGGGAACGGTTTCAAGCCCTCCGTGAAAACTTACAACACCATCCAGATTACTTCCCATTTTAGCAGCATTTAGTACCATGGTACCTCCAAAACAATAACCTATAGCTGCAGTTTTAGTCGTATCTGCCTGCTCCAACTTCATTGCTGTGGAAAGAGCAGCTTCAAATCGCTCCTTTCCGAGTTGGGGATCTTTATAAAACGGCGTTGCCAGTGTTTGTGCCTGAACGGGATCACCGGCAATTTTACCATCACCGTAAAGGTCTACTGCCATAGCAAGATAACCGAGCTCTGCCAGCTGTTTGGCTCTCTTTCGGGGATATTCAGTCATACCCCACCACTCGGGCAGTACCAGAACCACCGGTCTTTTACCGGTTTGGGCAGAATCAAAAGCCACATAACTATTGAAGTTTATTCCCTTTACGGAATAACTTACCGGATGTTCCACTATTATTTGCGTCTGATGATTGGTTACCGTGTTACTGGAGTCCATAGTTTGAGATTCCTTAGTTTTTGATTCATTATTACAGGATGAAAGCATAAAACCGGCTGAAACCAGTAAAGCAAAAAATCTGATAAGCTTATTCATGAATTTGGTTTTGAGGTTATAAACAAAATTACGTTCATATGGTTCATAAAGGTAGGACCGAACATAGAGCATACTCCGAAACGCAACCCTGGTTCTTAACATTTTTTTACCGATGCTTTTAGCCTTTTGAACGATGACAACTGCATCCCTGCAAAGGCCTTGACTATATTTGTGAACCCAGTTTCAAACCGTGTAAACCGAATCTATGTTGAAGAAATATTTTACAGAAAGAAATGCACTCACTGTTATGGTAAGCCTTTTCTGTCTGGTTATGACGATCATCGCCGCAACCCGCCAATCGCTTTGGGAAGCTGTGGCTTTTGCTTTGGCATTTAGCTTTTCCGTTGAGCTCATCTGTCATAGGGCAAAAGAAAATAAATAATTATAGCCAATTATCCTGGTTAGAAGAATCTCCCCTGTTTTTCTATTTTCCGGTAGGCTGTCTTAAAAAAGGCAGCTATATTCCTGTTAAAGTCCTCCTTGTACACAATGGGTGTAGAATGTCCAGAGTTCGGAAGGATCCATAAATAGGAGTTTGGTATATGTTGAGCGATCAATAAAGTATGCTCAGGCTTGATTACATCATGATCGCCACCCATAACAAGGGTAGGCACACTAATCTTCTCCAACTCTGATAGTTCAATATGGGGTTGCTCCTTCAGCAGGCGCATCAGTTTCCATCCGGCTGCTTCTTCTGCAGTTTTCTCTGATTTAGTTTTCAGATAGTTATAGGCGGGGTCAATTACCTGCTCCACCTCATCAAACACAGCAGTTGTGTCAGGCCAGAGATTAGCACCGGTTATAGCCAGCTTCTTTACTTTTTCCGGATGCCTGATGGCCAGCAATAAACCGTTTATTCCACCGTCACTCCATCCGATAACATAGGCAGAGTCTATTTTCATAGCATCTAGCAGGCCGGCATAATCATCCGCCATCATTTCGTAACTAAGGGAGTCATTCTTATCGGTCGATTTTCCCTGTGCCCGGCTATCCGCTACAATTACTTTATAGGATTTAGAAAAATAAGGGATCTGGTTCACAAAATCCTTAATGGAGCCTCCATTACCATGAATGATCAGTAAGGGACTGCCCTTACCATATACTTCGGCATACATTTTTATGCCTCGTACACTGTAAAATTTTCCGGTAGCCGGATTGGAACCATAAGGGATGCCGGTGGTATTCTTTGTAAGCTCTGCAAACTTCTTTTCAAGATCCTGCTGTGCAGATACCTGGATCACCAAATTAGTGAACAGGATAAAACTTAATAATTTGCGCATGTTGGTTTGGTTTAAAAGCTTGGCTGCCAAAGGCAGTAATATTTAATTGAAGTTAATGAATAAGGATATGGAATATAATTATGATGTTGGAATTATTGGTGCGGGAGCCAGTGGATTAATGGCGGGTCTTGAATTGACTTTGGCCGGAAGAAAAGTGATCGTGCTGGAAGCAAGAGATCGGCCAGGTGGAAGAATGCATACGGTCCAGAAATACAACTTTACGGTTCCCGTAGAATCAGGGGCTGAATTTATTCATGGGAAGCTTGAGATGACCCTTCATTTGCTTGATAAAGCTGGAATTCCATATTATCCGGTTGAAGGCAGTGCATGGCAAAAAAGAAAGAATGCCCTTTGTCAGCAGGAAGATTTTATTGAGGACTTCGATAAGCTGAAGTCAAAATTTGACCAATTGGATGTTGACCTTTCCGTAGCAGACTTTATAGAGTCCTATCTGAATGATCCTGAACTGGAGAACCTGCGTTTTACAGTGAAGAATTATGTAGAAGGATATTATGCAGCCGATCTTCATAAGGCAAGCACCTTTGCGCTGAGACAGGAACTTACGCAGTCAGATGATGAGCAATTTCGTATTGAAGGGGGCTATGTAAAACTGGTAGAATACCTGGTCCGTGAAATGGCAGATAAAGGTGGACTTATCATATATAATCATCTGGTGGAGGAAGTGAACTGGGAGACCAGCCAGGTTATTATAAAAGCTGGAGGTAAAAGGATTGTTTGCAGCCAGGTGCTTAGTACCATCCCATTAGGAGTATGGCAGGATGGCTGCCTGCCATTTGTTCCGGCCTTAACTGAAAAAGTAAATCTGGCAAAAAAGTTAGGTTCCGGGAACGTCATCAAAATACTCCTCCAGTTCAAGGAACCTTTCTGGCACTGGCCTGAAATAACGCAGGGAAATGACCTGAAGAGTCTCGGATTTCTCTTTTCGAATGAAAAGATCCCTACCTGGTGGACGCAGTATCCGAAAAATAGTAATGTGTTGACAGGATGGCTGGGTGGCCCTCCCGCTTCAGACATGCAGGATGAAACAGAAGATGAATTAATAGATAGGGCACTACAAAGTCTGGTTTCTATTTTTCAAATAGAGAGAAAGGCCCTGGATAACCTGCTGATGGCTGCCACCTCTGTCAATTGGATGAAAGATGCTTTTACCCGTGGTGGATACTCATACGAAGTGGTGAATGGAGCAGCTATACAGGAAAGGATAGCAGA
>DATAHC010000202.1:0-5127 GCA_036263415.1 Flavisolibacter sp. | reverse complement strand
CCTGCTATCTTTACTTTCTTCTACGGTCCAACCCCATCCTACCAAACACCGCTAACCTGATCTCCTCTGACCAAAGCCCTTACATTCTAAACACACTTGCATGAAAAAAATCTACTCTTTTCTGAGCAGGAAAGGCTATGTCCGCTCAGCAGGAAAACGCATCACCCCTTTAACCTTACTCGCTCTTTCGCTCGCTTTCAACGCCGGAGCACAGTACAAACAGGATTTCAACACGCTGGTCAGCACCACATCGGGAACCTTTAATACCTTACCGGATGGTTGGGGTATCTATGAAGTTGGGACCAGCGGCTCAGCCGACGGAAGGTATGCTGCCAACAATGGCAGTTCCAATGCCGGCAATACCTACAGCTATGGTAACGATGGCGAAGCAGATCGCGCATTGGGAACACTGGCTTCCGGTTCGAACGCACCGACTATAGGAGCCATCTTCTTTAACGAAACAGATGCTACCATCAATTCCGTTACCATCAGCTTTACGCTGGAGCAATGGCGTTTCGGTGCTGTCCGTTCAGGAGGCGTTATTGATGTCATTCCGTTCAGCTACAGTCTGGATGCCACCTCTATAGCGAATACGGCTCCTGGTACATGGGTACCAGTACCTCAATTGAATTTATCATCGATCATTACATCAGGAACGGCAGGCCGGCTGGATGGTAATCTTCCGGCAAACAGAAAAGATATAAGCTATACGATCACCGGATTATCCATTGCTCCGGGCAGCTCCATCCTGATCCGTTGGGCCGATTCCGATACGCCCAGTTCAGACGATGGACTGTCTGTTGATGATTTCACTATCTCGGCAGGATTGGTTCCAGGCGTACTTACTAGTGGTGCTACCAATACGGGTGGTGGAACCGGCGGCGGCGGAACGCCTACCACCGGCGGACCGTTCACTACACCTTCGTTTCCCACCAACCGTACACCGGACAGCACCTATTCCTACCTGTTTGGAAATCTGCACGGCCACTCCACGTATTCAGATGGTAAAGCATCTACCCTTACACCGGCAGATGATTTCAACCATGCGCGGAATACGAATGGTATGGACTTCCTGGGTATTTCAGAGCACAACCACAGCACGGCAGGCATGCACATCGCCAACTATAAATTAGGCTATGCACAGGCAGAAGCCGCCAACGGCCTGCCGAATAAAGCAGGCGAGAACTTTATTACGCTTTACGGCATGGAATGGGGTACTATTTCAGGGGGCGGCCACGTTGTAGTCTATGGATTTGGCGATCAGCTGATCAACTGGGAAGAAAATAACTATGATATCCTGGTGGCCAAATCTGATTACCTGAATCTTTTCAAGACCATCCATAATCAACAGGATGCTTTTGCTACCCTGGCACATCCGAATACAAGTGACTACACCGGACTTACCGGCGGCTATCAGGCAGATGCCGATGCGGCCGTGGTAGGTGTAGCGGTGGAATCCGGTCCGTCAACCTCCACCACTACCGATTATACCGATTTCCCTGCCTCACTGGCGTATATCAATTACTACAGAAGCCTGCTGAAGCAGGGCTATCGTGTAGGCGCTAATATGGACCAGGACAATCATGAAATGACCTTTGGTGATGTGAATACCAACCGCACCGTGGCTATTGCTTCCGACAGAAGCCGCAACTCCCTCATCAAGGCCATGCTGGGTATGCATTTCTATGCGTCGAACGATTATAACGCGAAGGTATCATTCACCCTGAACAACTATATCATGGGCAGCACGCTCAATGAAGTTACCAACCTGGTAGGGAACGTTACGCATACCGATGCCGATGGCGAAACCCTTACCTCCATCCAGGTGTATGGCGGACGGGTAGGCGGTGCCGATGCCACGCAGATCGCTGTGGGCGGTGCGGGCGACCTCACCTTCTCCACTACACAGGCTCCGGGCGAAACCTGGTACTACTATGCCGTACTCACTCAGGCAGATGGCAACCGGATCGTCACCTCTCCCATCTGGCTGACCACCGCCGATGCGGGTCCGCTGCCGGTGAAGCTCATTGATCTTACCGCAGCCCTGCAAGGTGGAAAGACGCTGATCAACTGGACAACCGCCGAGGAGATCAACGCCGACCATTTCGAGATCGAGCGCTCTACCGATGGAAGAAGCTTTTTGAAGATCGGCAGTCTGCCCGTTCGCGGCTCCGCTTCCGGATATGCCTTTACGGACAACCATCCGGCATTCGGAACGAATTATTACCGCTTACGCATGGTAGACAAGAACGGCAGCTTCGAATACTCCAAGATCGTAACAGTCAGCAACCAGCAGGCGGCCACCTTTACCTTTGCACCCAATCCGGCCAGCAGCGTGATCACGATCCGTTCCACACGTTATACCGGCGCAAAAGTTACCGTACAGATCGTGGATGCGGCCGGCAACCGGGTTTACAACCAGCAGCACAGCACCGGCGCACCCATCCAGGTGAACGTCAGCAAGCTGCCCGAAGGCATGTATGTGATCCGCGTGAACGATGAAGTCAGTCGTCTCCTCATCAACCGTTAATTTTCAACTTCTAGCCTATACTAAGCCTTCTGCCGGAAACGGTGGAAGGCTTTTTTGTGATGAGTGATCAGTGATGAGTGATGAGTAATGAGTGAGGCGTACTTAGATACAGTCCTTCGTTACAGTAGGTTAGTAGTAGAGATCCCTCCTTCGTCGGGATGACAGATATAAGAGTCAATAGTCAATAGTGAATAGTCAAAGATCAATACCAATTATCAACAATCTAAGGAAAGGTCCAGCGCCTTATTCCGCACGTACGGCGGAGGGGATGTACAATAAAGATTGCACAGCGGAATACAGCGCCTGCAGTATCATCGCACAGCACGACAAGAACCGCTATCGTAGGAAAACAAACAATAAGGAAAGACCGTAAGCCCCCTTTAGGGGGTTTGGGGGGTGCGCTGGCCCGGCCGCCCGCGCGGAGCGATCGGGGCGAGCCTTGACTTTTTTGCTCTACTTTTTTTGTTAAGAAAAAAAGTAGAAAAGATGCACAGAAGAAAAGCCTGCCATCAGTAGGAAAACAAACACCTTCCCCTACGAATAAGGGAAAGAATGAAACCAGTAGGAAATCAAGCTCATTCCCTTAACAATAACAAAACACTTTAACCAATAAGGCAGACAGCAATCCTAACCCAGGGTTAAAGGGTTTTTAAACCCTTCACCGCATCCTTCCCTGCTTCCATTACACTGATCGCATACCCCCCGCCCGGGGCACAAAACTGCGACAGCTTCGACTTGCTGGTCACCACCACCTTGCGGATGGTATAGGCCTGCGGATTGGTCTTATAATGCGCTGTAGGGGCATCGGCATAGATCGTTGCTATATAGGTTTTACCCGGTGTAAGGAAATCGAAAGCTATAGCCGAGGTGCGCGGCGCCTCCCCATTTACGCTGCCAATAAACCAGTTGCCCTTACCCTTTGCCAGGCGTGCTGCCGTAATGTACTGGCCGGGCTCCGCCTCCAGGTAGCGACTGTCATCCCAATCCACCGCCACATCCTTGATGAACTGGAACGCATCCATAAAGCGCTTGTAGTTCTCCGGCAGGTCGGCCGCCATTTGCAGGGGACTGTACATGGTTACATACAGCGCCAGCTGATTGGCCAGCGTGCTGTTGCAATGCGATTTATTCTCCGGGTTGATCTTGGAGATATCCATTTCGAAGATGCCAGGAGTATAGTCCATCGGACCACCCTGCAACCGTGTGAAAGGAAGGATCGTTACATGGTTAGGCTTCGAGCCGCCAAAGGCCTGGTATTCCGTGCCGCGGGCCGACTCATTGCCGATCAGGTTGGGATAGGTCCGCGCAATACCGGTAGGCCTTACCGCTTCATGCGCATTTACCATGATCCGGTACTCAGCCGCCTTTTCAATGGCGTACTGGTAATGGTTCACGATCCACTGGCTGTAGTGATTCTCGCCCCTGGGCAGGATATCGCCTACATAACCGCTCTTTACGGCATCATAGCCGTTCGCCTTCATAAATTTATAGGCCGAGTCCATATGGCGCTCGTAATTGCGCGTGGAGCCGGAGGTCTCATGGTGCATGATCATCTTGATGCCTTTCGATTGGGCATAGGCATGGATCTCTTTCACATTGAAGTCCGGATAGGGCGTCACAAAGTCAAACACATAGTCCTTGGTCTTGCCGAACCAGTCTTCCCAGCCCACGTTCCAGCCTTCCACCAGTACGGCGTCAAAGCCGTTGGCCGATGCAAAGTCAATGATCTCTTTCACGTGTTTGGTATTGGCCCCGTGCGTGCCATTGGGCCTGGCATGCACAAAATCGGTAACGCCCAGCTGCACGGTCGGGTAATCGTTGGTGTAGGACCAGGAGCTTTTGCCCGTGATCATCTCCCACCATACGCCCATATATTTCACCGGCTTGATCCAGGAAGTATTCGGAAGCTTGCAGGGCTCGTTCAGGTTATAGATCATTTTAGATGCCAGGATATCGCGCGCATCGCTGCTCACCATGATGGTTCTCCACGGACTGGTGCAGGGCGCCTGCAGGTAGCCTTTATCACCGCGTGCATCGGGTGTGAGCCAGGATTCGAAGACCATGTTCTTATCGTCCAGGTTCAGGTGCATGCAGGAATAATTGATCAGGGCCGCTTCATGCAGGTTGATATACAGACCGTCATTGCTTTTCAGCATCAGCGAGGTTTGCACGCCCGTGGGAGAAAAGGAAGTCTGCGACAGGTTGTTGGTGATGGACTTCATCATCAGCGGACGGATCTCCGACAGCTTCGAAGTGGTGTAGTCGTATTCCTGCGTATCGTAATCGCCGGGGATCCAGAAGGCCGTATGGTCGCCGGTCATGGCAAATTGTGTACGCTCTTCTTTAATGGTAAAATAGGTCAGGTTCTTTTGCAAGGGGAATTCGTAACGAAAACCTAGGCCCTCGTCAAACAGGCGGAAGCGGATCACCATGATACGGTCGGTCCCTTTCTGGTTCAGCGTCACCGCCAGTTCATTATAATGATTGCGGATGGATTTTACTTCACCCCATACCGGCTGCCAGCTTTCATCGAAGGTGGCCGTTTTGGTATCTGTGATGGTGAAGTTGCGCAAGAGGGATTGTGAGTCTTTCTTCAG
>DATAHC010000201.1:0-1515 GCA_036263415.1 Flavisolibacter sp. | reverse complement strand
AAAATCAGGTGAAAGCCCGATGTGTAATGGGAAATGATTACTATGCCACCAATGAACATCTGGTTCTGCCCAATGGCACTACCCAGGCCTCAGGAGAGGTATTTGGCTATTACGTGATCACGCACCAATACTATCAACGGTATAGGTTACCCATCATGCACACGGAAACCAATATGAAAATGCCGGACTCCGTAAACTGGCTCTACAGGCAATGGGCAAACCTGCATCGCTTAAAGCAGGACGGTGTGCCTATTGTAGGATTTACCTGGTACAGCCTTACGCACCAGGTTGACTGGGATACTGCTTTGCGCGAAGACCGGGGTCATATTCATGAAGTGGGACTTTACGATCTCAACCGGAATATTACACCTGCCGGGCAGGCTTACAAACGGCTGATCCAGCAATGGCAGGAAGTACTGGCAGCTGAAACCTTTGGAATGGTCTATACCCATTAATACCGGTTTCTGATATCAGGATAGCTTCTTTTTCAGGATAAAGACTCCAGCGGAGGTAACCATTGCCGTAACTGATTGCAGCAGTTTTTTGGTTGTACTCGCTTTTACTTCCTTTGGTTTATAAACGGAAAGATCGCCCTTCAGGGCGGCATGTATCGCAGATTCAAAATCGTGCAGTACAATTGCCATATCCGCCTGTGAATGAAATACATGACCGTTTGGATAGGATCCATGAAGGCTGATACGGGTATATTGATCATTCAAGGGAAGAATCGAAACATCAATCAAATATTCCGTGCTTTTACCGGTATGTTCATAAATGAATTTCATGGAACCGATCACTTTATTTTCCGAGACCATTCTGATGTTGGAGATCAGGGCACTCAGACTATGTAATGTGTCTTTAGTCGACTGTTCATTAGCGTCTACAAAGGATTCCTTCGAAAGAAAGGTTTGACGGGGCATGGTCTTTCATTTTAATATTATCGTTAGCAGGGCATTGAATGGAAGAACAAAATACCCCTGCATCCTGATAATGTCAATCGGTAAATACCTAATCTGTAATTAGGTAAAAACACGTTGCACCTTGCCGGTAAGCAATTATTAAATTATTTAATATAATACAATTTGGAAAAACTTAACCAGCCACGGCACTACTGTGGCACTTGTTTTGAAGCAATTGATCAGTTCAATTCCATTGTATGCCGACTATAAAATTGACCGCCGAAGAATTTAAATCCAAGATCTTTGATTATGAAAAGGAGCAAAGCTGGAACTATAAAGGGAAGCTTCCGGCTATTATTGATTTCTATGCACCCTGGTGTGGTCCCTGCCGGGCAGTAGAGCCTATTCTGGAAGATCTGGCACAAGAGTTTGAGGATCAGGTTATCATTTATAAAATAGATACCGACCAGGAACAGGAATTGTCCGCTTTGTTTGGTATTCAAAGCATTCCAACATTCTTGTTTATACCCCTTGATGGATCACCCATGCTGCAAAAAGGGGCGCCTCCAAAGAACGTGCTAGCACAGGTTATCAATGAAAGACTGATCTTGAAAAA
>DATAHC010000200.1:0-6372 GCA_036263415.1 Flavisolibacter sp. | reverse complement strand
CTTCCCTGGCAAAATGATCTCTTCCATCAGCGGCATACCCCAATCCAAAATGCCGGATCGTTTCTTCCGTAAATCCACGCTCTTTCAGGTAGCTCAGGCCAATGTCCTGCCCTTCCTCCGTTTCCCACAATTGCCGGGAATAATACTGCTGGGCAAACTGATTGATAATATAGAGGCTTTCAGACGTTTGCTGAGCAATCTTTTGTTCCGGGGAGCTTTGAGTTTCTTCTACTTCGATATTATACCGGGCAGCCAGCCATTTCAACGCCTCTACATAGCTCAGTTTATCATGTTCCATCAGAAAGCTGATGGTGTTTCCGCTACGGCCGCATCCAAAACATTTATAGATTTCCTTGGCTGGTGATACGGTAAAAGATGGTGATTTTTCGTGGTGGAACGGACAGAGTCCCAGGTAATTGGCACCCCTCCTTTTCAGTTTTACAAAGCTTCCTACCACATCTATGATATCGATGCGCGAAAGAATGTTTTGTATTGTATTCTGCGTAATCAAGTGGACAAATATATACCGGCACAGCGAACTTAAACAGCATGAATGGAAAGGAATCTAAATTAGGCTGGGCAGCCCCTTCCTTAGCTATAATTTAAACTTTTATATCGAAAGAAAAATCTTCTTTTTTGCTGAAAAGGCTAGTAAATTACAAATACCATCCAACACCCCGGGAAAAATTGAAGGAATAGTAATTTTTTAACCTTTAAATCTTCATCCCATGGTTCAGACAGACGTCTCACAGCTTTCTACTGAATGCACAGAATGGCGGCAGATTTTACGTAACTACAAAGATGAATTCCAGGAATGTAAAAAAGTGCTTCAGGAAATATGCCGCAACACACTCCCCAAAGATCAGTTACTGGAAGTTGAGCATTTCGACAATCAGTTTCACATCCAGCTGATCAACATCCACGATCTCAAACAGCTGATCAAACACCACGAGCGAAGGGCTGCAACCGAAGCAGATTCGGTTTCGGAAGAAACCTATTCCGAGCATGAGCACCTCCTTACCGATTTCCTGGCACTGGAAAGTACGCTTCAGGAACTCCGGCAGGACTTCAAACAGTTTATAGGAAAGGTCAGCTGCGGCTGATTCCCGCTGACAACAGTCTTTCTCATTCATACTGAAATCAGTATGCGAAACCTTATTGCCTCAACCTAAATCTTGCTATATGCCTGAGTTTGATACCTCACATGTAAAGAATATTGTTTTGCTGGGCCATGCCGGTTCCGGCAAAACATCATTGGCGGAATGTATGCTTTTCGAAGCGGGCCTTATCAGCCGCAAGGGTTCCGTTTATGAGCACACCACCACGGGTGACTTCCACCCCCTGGAACAGGAGCGCGGTAATTCTATCTTTTCCAAATTGCTCCACACCAAATGGAGGGGATTCAAGATCAATATACTGGATACCCCCGGCTATGGCGATTTTATCGGAGAAGTGCTGGCGGCCCTGAAAGTAGCGGATACGGGCGTTATGCTGCTCAATGCGGCTATGGGTGTGGAGGTCGGTACCGATATCATATGGGAGTATACGGAACGTTTCCGGACGCCTATGATCTTCGCCGTGAATAAACTGGACGATGACCAGGCTGATTTTGATCATACCATTCAGCAGGCAAAAGCACATTTCGGAGCCAATATAACCGTAGTGCAGTATCCCCGTCAGCAAAGGGCCGGATTTCATGAGATCATCGATGTGCTGCGCATGACGCTGTATAAGTTCAATGATACGGGAGGGAAGCCACAGAAATTGCCGATTCCAGCCGACGAGCAGGAGAAGGCAGACCGCCTTCATAAAGAGCTCATTGAAGCTATTGCCAGTAATGATGAAACCCTTATGGAAAAATATTTTGATCAGGGCGAGCTAACCGAAGACGAGATGAAGGACGGAATGAAAATGGCAATGATCCGTCATGAATTATTCCCGGTTTTCTGTTTGAGCGCCGAACGGAATATGGGAAGCGGACGGTTAATGGGATTTATTGATAATGTATGTCCCAGCGCCAATGAAATGCCGCCGCAGGTTACCAAAACAGGCGACAGTCTTCCTTGCGATGCCGGTGGCCCCCCTTGTCTGTTCGTTTATAAAACCGTATCGGAGCCGCATGTCGGAGAGCTGTCCTTTTTTAAGGTGTATTCCGGAACGGTGCGAACCGGTATGGAACTGGTCAATGAATCCAATGGGGTAACGGAAAAGATCAATCAGCTGTTTTTAATGGAAGGTAATAAGCGGATTCCCGTTCAGGAACTGGTTGCGGGTGATATTGGAACCACATTGAAGCTACGGAATACGCATAGCAACAATACCCTTCACGGAAAAGGGAAAAATTACGAGCTCCCTCCTATTGATTTTCCGGCGCCTAATATGACGGTTTGTATCGATGCACTGAATAAAGGGGATGAGGAAAAGCTGGCACTGGCGCTTCATCAGCTGAGAGAGGAAGATCCTACCCTGATCGTGGAGCACTCACAGGAATTGAAGCAAACCCTGATCCATTGCCAGGGCGATATGCATCTGGCCGTGGCAAAATGGAAGATCACGCATTTATATAAAGTTCCGGTTTCCTTTGGCAGACCAAAGATCGCCTATCGCGAAACGATCCGCAGCATGGCGGAAGCCAGTTACAGGCATAAAAAGCAATCAGGGGGAGCCGGTCAGTTCGGTGAAGTATTCCTTCGCATAGAGCCGTTTTATGAGGGCATGTCAGAACCCCAGGGCCTGACGGTGAGGGGCAGGGAAATTTATGACCTGCACTGGGGAGGCAAATTAGTGTTTTATAACTGTATTGTTGGAGGTGCGATCGATACGCGCTTCCTTCCCTCCATTCTGAAGGGTGTTATGGAAAAGATGCAGGAAGGCCCCCTGACCGGGTCTTATGTCCGTGATGTACGGGTATGTGTTTACGATGGTAAAATGCATCCGGTGGATTCGAATGATATCTCCTTTAAGATTGCGGGCATTATGGCCTTCCGGCAGGCATTTCAGCAGGCCAACCCACTGATACTGGAACCCGTTTTTGAAGTAGAGGTTCTTTGTCCCGAAGATCTTACCGGTGCCGTTATGGGCGACCTTCAAAGCCGCAGGGGACTGGTGGAAGGAATGGATGCGGAGGGACACTTTCAAAAGATCATGGCTAAAGTGCCTTTGGCGGACCTTCATGATTTTTCATCTTCCCTTCGCTCAATCTCTCAGGGAAGGGCACGTTTCAAAATGAAATTCCACAGTTATCAGCCCATGACGGCCGACATGCAAAAACGCCTGTCAGAAGATTATAACAGGGTTTCTGCCGAGATATTGGCATAAACAACAGTATTATAACAAACTTAGCTGCCAGTTCTTTGTCTTACTTGTGCAGCTAAGTATTTATTTGTATTTAAAGAAGATTTTGGAAGGAATTTGGAACTTTCAGAATTTTCTTACTAATTTGATAACGAATAGCCAAACCGTCATTTTAAAATCTTCCTCCTATGCATGCCTACTTTAGAAATCATCAATTGTATCTCGCAGAGCGTTCTGAATGGTTGGATCGTCATGTGATCAAGACCAGCAAACGGGCTCTGATGAAGATCGAAAGCTGGAAGCTTATCGCCCAATCCGGCGACCAGGACAACCAGTTGAGACTGGTGGAAAAATTAGTTAAGGATTCTTTGCTCACAGCCATTCCCAACAAAACGGTTCTGCACAAAGAAGGATTTTTCTTATCCAACCTGGATAATTAAATCGTATGAATGCCAGGTCTTTCTGATATTTTATCTGAAAGACTTGACATTTACCGTTTTTGATCCTAATTTTCGAGTCCGGTTCCACCAAACCACCAAAAGTTTGCTTACCTACCTAAACACTGTGCATTTAGCCACCTAAATCAAATGCTTGTTTATGGATACCATTTTATCCTACGTACCCTCCCGGAAAACCAACCACTTTACTGTTGATTATCCTTATTATGGCCTTTTCGGAACAGCCGAAGTGAACCTGCTTTATGAAGCCGGTGAACGTTTATTCGAATGCCGCCTGATCAATGGTGCGGTTGTATGCCTTAAAAAGCTGAGCGCCAAGAAGTGGATCGATACCCAGCATAACAGCGAAACGCCCTTGTCAGCTGTTATTGGTACCTACATCGACGATTTTCTGAAAGAACAATAGGCCTAAAATAAAAAAGAGAGCCGAAGCTCTCCTTTTCTATAAGTTGGTGTTATTTAAACACTTGCCAGCTTTGCCTTTCTTTTTACTACTACTGTTTCTTCTATTTCAACCAGTTCTTCCGCTAACATCCCGCCTTTTCTGAAATACACTGCATGCCAGACATGATCCAGTGATACCTGCTCTGTATTCTCGTATTCGGCATCGATCAGCTTGTTCCAGCTTCCTTCCCTGTTCAGATCGGTTGTGATCTTGGAAGTAACCTTCGGATAAGCCACCCATAATTTCGAATCCTCCTTTAATGCAGGCATAATGTCATCCAGAATTCCATTGAGCTGATTTTCACTAACGGCAAAAACCAACGCAAAGTCGATCTTCCTGGAACGTAACAAGGGAGTAAGATTCTTGGCAAAAGAAAGCTTACAGAATTGTTTTTCGATCGAAGAAGGAAGGCCCTGGATGAGAATGTTTTTTTCGTTTTTTAATTGAAGCTTTTCTAAAATTGTTTGTGACATACAGAGTTACTGTTTTTTTTAAGCTTGTGAAGTAAGTACGAGGGGGTTTTTCACACAAACAGGTATGCAAAATTACGCTAATTCACCTTGCTGACCAAGGGTTTAGAAATAAAAATCCCGTCAGAACGCAGGTTTGACGGGATTTTCACAGCATTTAGGCTGAATTATCTGCCCTGTGGTTTATAATATTTGAGCGCTTCGGGCATCCATTTTTTAATATCGCTGATCCTTTTTTGATCAGAAGGGTGATCGCTCAGGAACTCCGGCGGTCTTGCTGCATTGTTCTGGCTGGCCATGCGGGTCCAGAAGGGAACAGCCTCATTAGGATTATATCCGCCTAAGGCAGACCAGATCAGTCCGTAGTGATCAGCTTCCGACTCATCGGAACGGGAGAATTTAAGGATACCTAGTGAAGATCCTACGCCAAAAGCTTGCAGGAATACACTTTGTGTAGCAGAAGGCTTATCTGAAAGGGCCACAGATAAGGCCGATCCCAGCCCCTGTGCCAGCATTTGCTGACTCATCCGGGAATTACCATGCTGAAACACGGCATGCGTGATCTCATGCCCTAATACTATGGCAAGGGCCGCTTCATTTTGCGTATACGGAAGCAATCCGGAATACACCACGATCTTTCCACCAGGCATACACCAGGCATTGGCTTCTTTATTATCAACCAGGTTATACTCCCATTTATAGCCCTGCAGCCGGTCGGAAAGACCTTGCTGGGCAAAATACTTTTCAACGGCGTTGGACAGTCGCTGTCCTACCCGGCGCACCATTTCGGCATCACGGTCAGCAGAAGGACTGACCACTTTATTCTCTGATAAAAACTGCTGGTATTGCTGAACTGCCATTGCCTGCAATTCGGATTCGGGTAACAAACTCAGGCGACTCTTGCCTGTGATCGGATTTTTTGCACAGGCTGTCAGCAGTACTACAGCCATGACAAAACCTGTAATTTTCTTTATCATCCTTAAATTTTTAAGAGTGAATTCAATTGTTATACCAAAAAGGCAGAGCTAGGAAGATAAAAAAGGCAGTAAGATTAATCTGGTCTTGTTAAAATGGTCATTTAGAGGACTTTCTGCGCTTATCCCGGTGCTTCAGGATAGGCACCTTGCTTTCACTGCCCTTGATCAGGCGGCCGATATTCTTCTGATGGGTAAGCAATACCAGCATGGCAACTGTTATCGCAAAGACACGATAAAGTTTCTCCGGTTCATTGAAGATTACCAGGATGAACACCGGAAAGGCAATACTGGCCAGTATGGAGCTGAGGGATACCCAGCGTGTCAGATAAAGTACTAAAATGAATACGCCTACGCAGCATAAGGCTACATTCGGCTGAATACCAAGCACCATTCCGAAAAGGGAGGCAACGCCTTTACCACCCCGGAAATCAGCCCAAATGGGGAAAATATGACCTAGCACGGCAGCAAGGCCCAGGCCCAGCTGCATATTTACCAGATAAATGTCGTTATCAAAAGCTTCGGGTAGAAAGAAGGCGAGCTTAACCGCTACGATCGCTTTGATCATATCAACGATCATTACAAAAGTGCCCCATTTGGATCCCAGAACCCTGTATGTATTGGTGGCGCCGGAGTTTCCGCTGCCATACTCTCGGATGTCGAAGTTGAAGAAAATTTTACTGACCCAGACTGCGGTAGGAATACTTCCGATAAGGTACGCAAGTACGATC
>DATAHC010000199.1:0-1700 GCA_036263415.1 Flavisolibacter sp. | reverse complement strand
CCCGCATGGTGTTCCGGAAGAAAACATTGATCAGGTCCTGAAGATACCGGTAAAAGCTATTCTTGATCACGGCAAAGAACAGCAACAGGGCGATCAGCGCATAAAAAATAGCCTCCTTGCCCTGCCATTGACGGATGCTGACGGGGAGCCGGGTGGGGTTGGTGAACCGGAAATAAGGGTGATGGGTCCAGCTATAGCCAGGCTGCTTCCAGTTGCTGTCGGCCAGTGGCGGCAGATGCGTATTGGTAGCACTGAAAACCGAATCCTGCTGCAGGGTATCCGCTACAGGAGCTGGTCTTCTCACCGGCACGGGAGTGCGCACCGGGACTTTTACAGCCGTGTCGGAAGCGATGGGTGGAAGTGTATCCGTTTGCCCGAAAAGGGCCCCACTCCTTATAACGAACACGATACAGATCAATAGCTTCCACATGCCTTACAAAATTAATGGACCTTTCTCAGGATTTAGAAATAACTCGCAAAGCCCAGGTGCACTTTGGACTGGCGCAAGTTGAACTCCAGATCATTGCGCTTCCCTACCGCCCAGGCCAGGTTAAAAATGCCGGCCCTTGTTTCAAAGGAAAGCCCCAGGCCTGTACCGATATACGTGTGTTGCGCAGGCTGCTCCAGCACATTGGATCCCCATCCCCCATCCACAAAGGCAAAAAATGCCGAATTGATTCCGATCAGGTACCGGTACTCGAGTGTGCCGATCCCATACCGTGAAACGAACTGGCTCTCTTCATCAAAGCCCCGGAGCAGGCGGTAGCCGCCGATCTGAAAGAGCTCATTCCGGAAATAGCTGGCACTCTGATAAAGTCCGGCATTCACGCCCATTTTAAGGGTGCTTTGCTTTCCAACCGGGAGATAATGTGCTGCGTAGGCATTTACCCGAAACTGGTATACGTTCTGTTTTACCGTATCATAAAGCTGTTCGAATTTGAAAGATGGATTGTTGGGATCCTCCAATTCGAGGATCTGCTGGTTCTTACGGATCTTCTTGGTTCCTGCGGTCGCTGTAACGGTAAGCTCATTTCCTTTCCGGGGATTGAGCTTGTAATTGGTGCTGTTATACCCATATCCGGCTCCCAGGTTCAGCGAGCTCACATCAGCATCCCGCGGCAACTGATGCGTGAGCAGCACCAAGGCGGTATTGACATCACTGACGATGGTCTGGCGCCGCTGCAGGAAAATCGAAGCGGTTTGCTTCTCCCTGATCTTATAACTGGTGCCGAGGTTCATATTCAGGTTCAGAAACGTACTGTCACGCCGGTACATATCCAGCGAAAAATTGAGTCCGAAAGAAGAGTGAAAGATATAGGGCTGCTCGTACAGCAGGTTCAGGCGGGGTGATTTCTGCTGCAGCTGTTGCCACACCAGCCCAATCGTTTCTCCGGCACCGAAGGAGTTGCGCAGCAGGATGTTGGCATCTGCCGTCAGCAATAGCTTCTTCTGACCGGCCACCTGGTTACTGTTCGGCAGAAAACCAACCAGCACATTGATCTGGCTGCTCTTTTTCCCCTTCAAATAGAGGTTCAGGACTGAACCCGTGCCCAGCAGACTGAGATCTGATGCGCGCTCTTCCTGTACATAGGCCAGTTCGGCCATACGCTTCGAGATATCCGACAGTCTTCGCTTATTATACTGGCTTCCGTTGGGTATGTCGAGGTACCGCTGGAGAAATTCATGACTGATATTCGCAT
>DATAHC010000198.1:0-3011 GCA_036263415.1 Flavisolibacter sp. | reverse complement strand
CTCGAAACAACAAGGTGCGAAGACTGTTTCGAATGACCGTGGAAAACATAAGAAGGATGAATCGGACGGTGCCGATAAAAACACGACCAAGAAGCAATCGAACAGTATTTAAGAAGAAAGGCCCTGAGCGATCAGGGCCTTTTACATACAACTATACGATAAGCCCAGGCCCTTTATGGATGGGCTTTCCTAATTTAGAAGACTAAAGCCCCTGCATGCAAAGCCAATTTGTTGAATATATTTTTCTGGTACTGATCATCCTGGCCCTGGTGATGGTAGCCAATAAGATCAGGCTCGCTTACCCCATTGTGCTGGTGGTGGGCGGACTGGCACTGAGCTTTACACCGGTATTCACGGATATCCGTATCGATCCCAACCTGGTCTTCTTCATCTTTCTGCCGCCGCTGCTTTATGAAGCAGCCTGGCAAACCTCCTGGAAGGAATTCTGGAAATGGCGACGGGTGATCACCGGATTTGCTTTTCCCATCGTCATCATTACTTCCTGTGTGGTTGCGGTGGTCACCCATGCCTTTATTCCGGGCTTCACACTGGCCCTGGGTTTTCTGCTGGGTGGTATCATTTCCCCGCCGGATGCCGTATCGGCTACCACCATCATGCGTACGGTGGACGTACCGAAGGCCCTCATCAGCATCATAGAAGGGGAAAGCCTGCTGAATGATGCCTCTTCGCTCATCGTTTTCCGCTTTGCGCTGGCGGCGGTGGTAACGGGTCAGTTTCACTTCGGTGAAGCGGCAGGCAGCTTCGCACTGGTGATCTTTATGGGAGTGGCCATCGGTCTGCTCATTGGCCTGGCCTTCTATGCCATACACCGCTGGCTTCCAGTAACCTCCAGCATTGAAGTGATATTAACCCTGGTAACGCCTTACTGCATGTATTATGCGGCGGAGCATTTTCATTTCTCGGGTGTGCTGGCGGTAGTCAGTGGCGGTCTGTTCTTATCCAGCCGACGCCAGACCATGCTTAGCTACCGGAGCCGTATTGAAGGCGTGAATGTTTGGAGCAACATCACCTTTGTTATGAATGGGCTCATCTTCATGCTGATTGGTTTGCAGCTGCCTTCGATTGTGCAGCAGTTAGGCGATATCAGCCTGCCACGGGCCATCGGCTATGGCCTCGGCGTATCCGTACTGCTCATCATAACGCGCCTGCTCTGTACGTTCGGGGTTGGCCTATTCACCCGCTTTATGAGCCATTTCATTACCGTGGCCGATTCCCGTCCGGGCTGGAAGGCGCCCATCATCGCCGGCTGGGCCGGCATGAGGGGGGTGGTGTCGCTGGCAGCAGCCCTTTCCATTCCGCTGTTTCTATCCGAAGGACAGCCCTTCCCGTACCGTAACCTCATCCTGTTCATCACCTTTATTGTGATACTGGTAACGCTCGTATTTCAGGGAAGCACCCTGCCCTGGATGATACGGAAGCTAAAGGTCGATGATCGCTATACGCTGATACCGGAGCCTAAGCAGGAAAACATCATTCAGAAAAAGATCGCCCAGTATTCCATGCAATTCCTGCAGGATAAATATCAGGGTGATCAATTCGATAACGAGCATGTGCGAAACCTGCACGCCCGGCTGCAGCTGGACCTCAATTATTTCAACCGGGAAATGGAGGAACTGAAACAGGTGAATAACGGCGGCCTGAAAGACTATCAGCAGGTATACCTGGAACTGCTGGACCACCAGCGAAAGCTGCTGATGAAGATGAACCATAAAGCGGAGTTTGATGAAGAGCTGATCCGGAAATACCTGGGCCTGATCGATCTGGAGGAATTCAAGCTTCGCGAAAAATTAGTATCCTGAAGAATAGGGTACATTAAGCATTTTCAACATCATGATAACGGAACTGGCCAACCTATTGGATCGTGATCTATTCAGACTGGAAAAGGAGATCGGGTTGTTTTCTACCGAAGCGTTGCTATGGACTACCCGTGAGGGCATTACCAATTCCGCAGGAAACCTGTGCCTGCATATCATGGGCAACCTGAAAACCTATATTGGCCATAACCTTGGAGGTTATGCCTACCGGCGCGATCGCGAAGCAGAGTTCAGCAGCAAAGACCTGCCGAAGGAAGCATTGCTGGAAGGCCTCCGGGAAACAAGAGCGATCATTCACGATACGTTTCAAAAAATGACCGATGAGGACCTTACCAGGCAATATCCGGAGAATGTACTGGGTTATGAAATGACCACTGGTTATTTCCTGATCCACCTTACGGCGCATCTTTCGTATCATCTGGGACAGGTAAATTATTTGCGAAGTATGTTGATGTAGGTACAAACTTCCTGTCTCGGATCCTCTCCATTATCCGGTACTTTAAAAATCTCCTGGTACTTAGTACATTTAATCAAAGGATATTTCTGAAAAAACCAGCTGTTTTGAAATACATCGTACGCTTGCTGATCCCCGGATGGTTATTTACTGCCGGATGTCAGAATAACCTGGTTTCTGATTCCCGTGAACCATTAATTCCAAAGGATACGACCCGGCTCCTCGAAAAGAAGAATACGCTTTTTGCTTTTGTAGGAGAGAAGGTTTATGTAAAATATAGTAAGGAAGAAAACAGTGACCTGGATAATGCCTTTCACGCCAGGTACAAGATTCTGCAGAGCGTATACGGAAGCTATGACGGTGATGAAATAGATTTCATGGCCTACATTCATGGTCCGGGTCCTGACTTTTCAAAATACAGGTATGTGCTGTTATATGTATCAAAAGATGAGAATGGATATTATCTGGAAAAATACCAGTTCAATGATGTGTATCCCACAAAAAATAACCGATGGGCAGGACGATATAGTTATACAAATGGTTATGATGATCAGCTAAACGGCATAAGCCAGTTAAAGCCTGAAAAAATACCGTTTCGGTATGAAATTACTGATTTCCCAGAGCTGGAATATGATAAGGCCTATATAAAAGAGCCCTATTATAAAATAGAAGATGGAAAAGCGCAGGCTGTTTATGGAAATTATGTGGAGGACCTTTTCCTA
>DATAHC010000197.1:0-2091 GCA_036263415.1 Flavisolibacter sp. | reverse complement strand
GAACCGGTTTCTGTAAAATTGATCTTGTAGGCTCATCTCTATATCCTTTTTACGGTTTAATTATTTGGTTTCAGCCAGTTTCTCTTTTCTTGGGTTCACCAGCAATACTTCATCGACCAGTCCGTATTCCTTGGCTTCCGGTGCGGTCATCCAGTAGTCGCGATCGAAATCGGTTTCCACGCGTTCCAGGTTCTGGCCGGAATGGCTGCAGACAATATCATACAGCTCACGTTTCAGTTTGCGGATCTCTTTTACAGTAACTTCAATATCGGTAGCCTGTCCGCCAATGGCGCCACTGGGCTGGTGCATCATCACACGCGAGTGCTTCAGCGCGGCGCGTTTGCCTTTGGTACCGGCTGCCAGTAATACACTTCCCATAGAGGCGGCCATGCCAATACAGATGGTCGCCACGTCAGGAGAAACATACTGCATGGTATCGTAAACCCCCAGGCCGGCATATACGCTGCCACCCGGTGAGTTGATGTACATATTGATATCGCGGGTGCGGTCGGAGGAGTCCAGGAATAATAGCTGGGCGGTAATGATATTGGCTACCTCATCATTGATCGGATAACCCAGGAAGATGATGCGGTCCATCATCAAACGGCTGTATACGTCCATTACGGCCACATTCATGGGGCGCTCCTCAATGATATTAGGTGTCAATGCGGTTACCAGATGCTTGCCGTAACTGTCCAAAGTATTGCTCGAGATCCCTTTATGCTTCACGGCGTATTTCTCAAATTCTGAATTCAAACTCATATCGTCTTGATTAGATTTTAGGCAATTTAATGGATTGTCAGGTATCAAATACCGTGCTTGCCCGAAAAACAGGACAAAATGCCATTGCATCATTTTACTGGGTAAGCAGGCTTAAGAATGTGATCAGTAAAATCGAAATCAAAATGGTAAAGCCCTTAACTTGGCGGCTCGAATGGATTTTTTCTTCTACCTGTTGGTGCTCTCCCCGATCCTGATAGCCCTGGTGGTGCTCTACCTGATCGATGGTCCGCTGACCGCACGGTATCCCCGTCGCGGGCAGGCTGCCCTTATGGAAATACTCCTGGCCTTTATCATTCTCGTACTGGGGTATGCCCTCGTGCTTTCGCAACTCGTGTAGGCAATGTATAAAAAAAGGGAACGCATTGAACGTTCCCTTCCACAATTCAGTATCGTCAGGATCAATGCTGGTGCTGGTGGGCTTCATTCATGTGAAGGAATTCCTCACGCGTAATCAGTGTTTCCGTAGCGTTGATCTTTGATTCGGCCCAGTCAAATATCTTTTGTGTCTGCAGGCGGTTGTACGCATCTTCCACATATTTGCGGTCTTTCATCATGCGGTCGATGTAATCGGCTACCCAGCCCTGCTCTTCATCCAGGGTTTGCATGCCCATATAACCCAGCAGCTGTTCTCTGGCAAACTGGCGCACATCGTCCTGTTTCACCTGAATATCATTTTCCTGAACCAGCTTATCCGTGATCAGGGTCCATTTCAGCTGATTGAGGAAGTTGGGGAATTCGGCTTCCACCTGCTCATCCGATTTGGGCTGGTCTTTCTCACCTTGTGTTTTCAGCCAGCGCTTCAGGAAGTCCGCAGGGAAGTCAATCTTTGTATGGTCGAGCAATACATGGTATAAGGTATGCTGCAGCTGGTTACGGCTTTCGCCTTCCCACTGCTTGGCTAATTCAGCTTTCACGCGCTCGCGGAAGGCTTCTTCCGTTTTGATCTCTTCGTTCGGGAACAACTGCGTAAAGAATTCTTCGTTCAGTTCCCTTGGCTCTACCAGGCCCACTTTGGTAATGGCCAGCTTAAAATGCTTACCCGTGGCGCTGTCGATGCCCAGATCGTTGAGCACCCATTCTTTTTCTTTCTGATCGAATACATCATTCAGGCTGATCTGAAGGGTATCCCCGGTCTTTTTACCGATCAGCGAAGGGCGGAAGCTTTCGTTGAAATACTTAACCAGGAGGGAATTGTCTTTCCGCAGGCCGCCTTCGAGTTCGTTTCCGCTGGCATCGGTCTCAATGAAGGTTACATTCAACACATTATCATCACCTGCTACGCTTTCCGGTTCGGTCATATTGCCATAC
>DATAHC010000196.1:0-2750 GCA_036263415.1 Flavisolibacter sp. | reverse complement strand
CCATATCTTCATTCTTGGTCAGCTCCTCCATTTTATTCAGTTGCTGTTTGCGGTAGGCCTCTGTCAGGACTTCCATTTCCTGGTCGTCCTTATTGTCGGTACTGCTCACCATTTTAACCAGTTGCTGGGCCTGTAATTTATAAGGGATGCTGTCAAATATGCTTAACTGGTAATTCATTGTTTCCAGCCCTTTGATCTTCTTATCATTTCTTTTGGCTTCATCCATGATCAGTTGCTCCATGGAGATCATGTGATCACATCCGGAAGATTTCATTTCCATGAGCATGGAAGCGGCTAAAAGCGGTTTATAGGTTTCCAGCATGGCAAAAGGAAGCATACTGGAATGCGATGAAAAATAATTCTTGACCGTGCTGTATTCTTCTTTCGTCAGCAGATCGGACAAGGTAGTGTCATTCCGCATTTTCATCTGGCTCATGGCGCTCATGATCTCGAACAGATTATCCATGTCCAGCTCCAGGAATACCTGGTCTGCCTGCCGGATCGCCTGTGTAAGGCTGTCGCTGAGCTCAATATCATCGGCACAGATCATATGCATGGTGCCGAAGAGATAAGAAGGCCTGGTGATGTTCTTTCCGCTGACACGCCATAGCAACGTGTTTTCTGATGAGGAGGCCGGAGCTTTAGTTTGACTGTTGGCTACGAATCCAAGGGCTGCAAAAAGGCCCAACCACAGGGTTTTTTTCATGACAGCAAGTTACGCCGGGAAATGATTGCAGAAATACCGGCCATCGGTTTTAACAGGCGCTAATAAAATTGCTCTGTCCAGTAGCGGGAAAAACGGGTGCCCCATTTTATGGAATCCATCGATAGGTCTGTCAGGAGACCGGCTTCCTGGTTAATGGCCTCCAACGGCAGGTTGATTCCGGCACCCAGGCAGGCCACTATCGTACCCTGCACACGTGGATTAATCTCCAGTAGCAGGGGCGCTCCCGAAGCACCCAGCTTTACCTGCAGTCCGATATTTCCATGAAGACCGATGCTTTCAATGATCTCGCGGCAATATTCAATAATCGCTTCCTGTCGCTCAAACCGTCCTTTAACACTGATTCCATTGATCATTTTTTCCCTTGTTCTGGGAACGGCCATGCGCAGGGTTCCCTGGTTGGCAAGGCAATCCACTGAATATTCCACTCCGGGCAGGTAAGCACTGACCAGTAATTCAGGAAAATCACGCTGGGACAGTATGCGAACCGCTTCCTTGTAGCTGATATAGGTTTGATAGGGCTTGTGGCCAAATAACAGTTCCTGCTGGTCAAGGGTATCGGAAACGATCCGGAAGCCACGGCTACCGTTGGATTGTGAGGGCTTGAAGCAAAACACATCCCCTGACCGTTGAAACCAGTCGGCTGCCTGTTCAAATTCGGGTAAGGTGCGGACCGTAAAAAAAGCAGGAACCGGAATGCCCTTTTCCCGTAAATAACTATACGTGCGAGACTTATTATTGGCAATCTCCAGTGCCTCCGGCGAGGATACGAGCACCTTGATGCCTGCCTTGAGAAACTGCTCCTTATAGCGTGAAAGCGGTAGCAGCTCCCTTGTTACGAGCGGTAATAGAAACTGGATCCGGAGTTCGCTGCAGTAGTGCAGTATCTGCTCAGCGAAATGGGAATCGGTTGCTCTGGGTAGTTGAATAAAATCAGGATGCAGGTAACGTCCAATGGCATCGGCATCCGCATCACCGGTAACCAGTTCAACGTTCTTACCGCGCAACAGGCACTGAATAATGCCAGGAGCACCCGGGGCTCCGGCTCCGGTCATCAGAATGCGCATCGGGGCAGCTTGCATGTGATGAAGATAATTCAACTATTTACAACGGCTTCCGCTCCATACGTCTGGCTTTGGAATTTAAGAGAGGGTGAAGGCAGAAAAGGTCCCAGGCCCAGCTGGTCCCATTTCGCATCAACCGCCTGTATGGTCGTCGCATCCGAGACAATGATATTCGGCCAGTCTCTTTGAAAATTGTCCAGCTCTTTGGTCTTGATAGTTCCGTCCAACCCCATGCAGGAATACATTTTATCCGGCTGTGTCAGCGAGGGACGTTGCACCAGTGTCTGGTCTCTTTTAGGATCCAGGTTATTGCAAAGACGCCAGAGGGCAATGCCCAGATCATCAGCAGCTACCGTATGCTCTACATATAAAAGGAGTTTCACGCCTTCCAGCTCGGCATGCGCGGTCAGCGACTGGTGCAGTTCTCTCACCTGCCCCTTTTTGCTTTTCCGGACCGATACGATCACAACGGGTATCTCCTTATCAATAAGTCGTGTATTGATCCCTTTGATCGCTTCATATTGGGAAGCACAGCGCTCAATGGCTTCTCTTGATGCGGTGGTGGTTACCACCGCCTGATCATCCTTTTCTTCATCAAACTTTCCGGTGCCGTCGAGGCACATCTTGCCTCCGAATCCCATCTTACTGCAACTATGGTCCAGCACATCCATTGGCCCCTGTGAGAAATAAATATCGGTAGCCGGATTCAAATCACGGAACACCCGCTTGGCCAGGTCCTCATAGTGTTGGATCCGGGCATGCTGATCGGCCAGCACCAGTATTTTATTGAACATCATTTGTCCGGCGCCCCACATGGCGTTCATCACTTTCTGTCCCTGCCCGGCATAGTCTTTCTGGATCTGTGCGATCACCAGGTTATGAAATACCCCTTCCACCGGCATGTCCATATCCAGGATCTCCGGAACCATGGTCATCTTCATCGGCGCCAGGAAAATCCGTTC
>DATAHC010000195.1:0-9055 GCA_036263415.1 Flavisolibacter sp. | reverse complement strand
TGCGCGGCCGATGGCGCCATTTCCCGGTAATCGAGCGCCAGTGATTTGCTATCGGGCAGGTTGGCGACCAGGAACCCGCCGCCGCCAATGTTGCCTGCGTTAGGGTACACCACTGCAAGCGCCAGCTGGGTAGCAATGGCTGCATCAAAGGCATTACCGCCTTCCTTCATTACAGCAATGCCGATGGCACTCGCCAGCGGATGCGCCGATACGACCGCTCCTTTGGCAGCCACTACTTTTTTGGTTATGGTATACGCAAACGGATCAATAGCCTGATCCTTCAGGCTTTTCCGGGACGTATGGCATTGTACCAGCATCAAAGCCGGCAGCAGGTATATAAAGCGTTTCATCTTCCGTTTCTTTCAGCCCTTAAGGTAGGAAGCTATTCTGAATTTGAACTTGTGTGTTTGACGGAATGGTTTTATGTATAAATTAATTTATATTACAGTAACGTACCTCGCACAGCAAGAACACGAATGCTTTCTATCTGAACCCCAAGGTCTTCTATTGTATCATTTAAAATCAAACTGCTATGATTCGATCATCGTGTAAAACTGTATGGTTAACCTTCATTTTTCTGGGTACTTATTTCTTTTCATGGGCACAGACCGGCACCATCCGCGGAACGGTAAAGGATGTTTCCGGCAATACCCTTAGCGGCGCCTCCATTACCTTGCAAGGATCTTCTAAAGGAACGTCAACCGGATCGGATGGCTCGTATTCCCTGTCAGTGAATCCGGGCACCTATACCGTACAGGCGAGCTATGTAGGCTTTGCCATGGGAAGGCAAACGGTAACCGTTGGTGCGGGCGCTTCCGCCACGGCCGATTTCATACTCGTGGAAAGCGGCCAGGAGCAGGCTGTGGTGATCCTAGGTTCACGGGCCCTGCCACGCACGCAGCTGGAAACCCCGGCGCCGGTGGATGTGATCGATATTAAAAAGCTGGCTGGTGACGCCCCCCAGGTTTATATCAATCAGATCCTGAACTATGTGGCACCTTCTTTCAATTCGAGCACGCAAACCGTTTCAGACGGTACGGACCATATTGATCCGGCCTCCCTGCGTGGCCTGGGTCCCGACCAGGTGCTGGTGCTGATCAATGGCAAGCGCCGCTACAATACCGCACTGGTGAATCTGAATGGCACATTCGGACGGGGATCGGTAGGTACCGACCTCAATGCCATACCGGTTTCCGCTATCGACCGCATCGAGATCCTGCGCGACGGCGCCTCTGCCCAATATGGCAGCGATGCCATAGCCGGGGTGATCAACATCATCCTGAAAAGCAGCGTGAATAAGGTAACCGCCTCCTTTACCGGCGGAGCCAATGTTACCAAATTCCAGGGATCGAGCGTTACGGACGGAGAGACCGTTCAGACAGCTTTGAACTTCGGCATTCCCATGGGCGCCAGAGGTGGTTTCATCAATTTCTCCGGCTCCTACGACTATCGCAACTATACCAACCGGGCCGGCGAACGTACCGGTACCATTTATTCCCGTTACAATGGCCGTAATGGTTCGGGGGCCGTACAAACGATAGACCGCACCGATTCGTTCCTGACGGCTAACAATAAGACCCGGATGGATTTTCGCCAGCGCGTCGGGCAGTCCCTTTTGCGTAGCGGCCAGTTCATGCTGAACTCGAGCATACCGATGGACGAGAACGGAACGGAATTCTATTTCTTCGGTGGCCTCGGCTACCGCAATGGCCAGGCAGCGGCCAACTACCGGTTGCCCGGCATTGCCAATAATGTGATCGAGGTCTATCCGCTGGGCTTCCTTCCGGAGATCCATTCCGACATTTACGATAAGTCGCTGACCGTTGGTATCCGCGGAAAACTGAAGAACTGGAATGTAGACTTCAGCAATACCTATGGACAAAACCAGTTCATCTTCCGCGTGGTGAACTCGATCAATGCCTCTTTGGAGAAAGCTTCCCCCACGCGCTTTAATTCCGGCGGACCGGTGTTTACGCAGAATACCACGAATTTCGATCTGTCCCGTTCTTTCGATGCGCTGAGTGGCGTCAACCTCGGCATCGGTGCAGAGCATCGCTTCGAGCGGTACCAGCTGTTGCCGGGTGAAGCGGCTTCCTACACCAATTATGGAAATGCCCGGCAGGTAGGGGTGGATGCCACCGGTAAGCCGATCCTGATTCCCGATCCTCAGGGACCGGTCAGCACACGCTTTGGAGGGGCTGACAGTTCTGCCCGTGGCGGTGGTGCACAATCCTTCCCGGGCTTCCGTCCGGAAAATGCCGTGAATGCCACACGCAGCGCCATTGCGGCCTATGCCGATCTGGAACTGAACTTCTCTTCTGCCTTCTTAGTGGACCTGGCGGCCCGCTTTGAGAATTATAATGATTTCGGATCGACCGTTAACGGCAAGATCGCCCTTCGCTATAAAGTGCGCAACAACCTCGCCATACGGGGTTCGCTGAGTACCGGCTTCCGGGCGCCTTCGCTGCACCAGCGGTATCTTTCCACTACCTCTACGTTGTTTGTTGCGGGCGTACCCTATGAAGTAGGAACCTTCCCGAACGACAGCCGTCCGGCACAGCTGCTGGGGATCCCCAGCCTGCGTCCGGAGAAATCCTATAATATCAGCGCCGGCTTCACCGGCAACCTGGGTAAATTCAAGGTGACGCTGGACGGATATTTTATCCGCATCAACGATCGTATTGTATATACCGATCTTTTCCAGGGTAATAATTCACCCACCGCACCGGCCGTTGACCAGGAGATCTTCCGCCTGCTGGCGAATGCCAATGCGAACCGGGCCCAGTTCTTTGCCAATGCCATCAACACGGAAACAAAAGGTATTGACCTGGTGGTGTCTTACGGACTGAAGATCGGAAGCGGCACTTTCCGGGCAGACCTGGCGGGTAATATCACCGAAACAAAAAGGGTAGGTGATATCAAGGCTTCCGACCTGCTGAAAGGAAAGGAAAGCATTTATTTCAGCGAAAGCAGCCGCCTGTTCCTGGAAAGCTCGGTACCGAAGGAAAAAGTAGGGTTGACACTTACCTACGGCATCAGCAAATTCAATTTCTTCCTGCGCAATGTATGGTTCGGTGAAGTGACGGAAGCCACGAATACCGTTACTGCGCAGCAGGTCTATGGCAGCAAGGTGATCACCGATCTTTCCATTGGATATAAGATCACCAGCGCCCTGCGCCTGTCGGTAGGTGCCAATAATTTGCTGGATGTTTATCCGGATGAAACCCTGGACCCTTCCACACGCACGGCCAATCAATTCATTTATTCCCGCCGGGCCACACAATTCGGCTTCAACGGAAGATACCTGTTTGGACGATTGGAACTGAATCTTTAATTTTCACCTGCCGTCTTATCAACCTAAACCGTCCGACGGTACGAGCCTTTGCGAAAGCAAAGGCTTTTTTGTTTCTATCTCTTTCTTAAATTGCCAGATAATTGTAAATCATGCGCATCAAACTGACTGTTATCTTTCTCACCATTTTCGGACTGTCATCGGCCTGGGGCCAGCTGCAGTCGCCGGAGCAGTTCCTCGGCTATAAGATCGGAACGCGATATACGCCGCACTGGCGGTTGATGGAGTACTATAAACATGTGGCGGCCGCCATGCCTTCCATGGTTAAGCTCCAGGAATATGGACGGACCAACGAAGGCCGACCGCTGGTAGTAGCCTTTGTCAGCACCCCTTCGAATATTTCCAATATGGAAGCCATCCGCACCAATAACCTGAAGCTGGCGGCCCAGGGTACTGACCGTTCTGCCGGCACCGTGGCGAATGCGCCGGCCATCGTTTGGCTCAGCTATAATGTGCATGGTAATGAGACCTCGTCTTCTGAAGCCTCCATGATGACCATCTATGCCCTGCTTGATCCTTCCAACCAGCAAACCAAGCAATGGCTGCAGAACACACTGGTGATCATCGATCCCTGCATTAATCCGGATGGCCGCGACCGTTATGTGAACTGGTTCACCTCCATTTCCGGCGCTACCTACAATCCGGCGCTGGAGGCAAGAGAGCATTTTGAACCCTGGCCCGGCGGACGCTCCAACCACTATAATTTTGACCTCAACCGCGACTGGGCCTGGCAGACACAGGTAGAGACGCGTCAACGCATAAAACTATATAATGAGTGGATGCCTCAGATCCATGTGGACTTCCACGAGCAGGGCGTGAACAATCCGTATTATTTTGCGCCGGCAGCACAGCCCTATCATGAGGTGATCACGCCGTTCCAGCGCGATTTCCAGACTACCATCGGTAAGAACCATGCGAAGTATTTCGATAAGAACGGCTGGCTTTACTTCACCCGTGAAGTATTTGACCTGCTGTATCCTTCTTACGGCGATACCTACCCGATCTATAATGGCGCCATCGGCATGACCTATGAGCAGGGGGGCGGTCCACGGGGTGGACTGGGTGCTCTGACCGATGAAGGCGATACGCTGACCCTACTGGATCGTGCGACACACCATTTTACCACCTCGCTCAGTACCCTGGAGGTAGCCTCACAGAATGCGACGAAGCTGGTTACCGAATTTCAGAACTTCTTTAAAACGGCTACCACCACCGGAGTGGGAGACTATAAGAATTATGTCATCCGCACCTCCGACCAGGATGCCGACCGTATCCAGGCGCTGGTGCGCCTGCTGGATCGCAACAAGATCCGTTACCAGACGGCAAAGAGCGCTTCGGTAAGAGGCTATAATTACGATAACGGAAAGGAAGAAACCATGAGTATCAAAGACGGAGACCTCGTCATTCCTTCCGTACAGCCAAAAAGCACACTGGTAAAAGTATTGTTTGAGCCGATGTCGCAACTGGTGGACTCGAACACCTATGATATTACTGCCTGGTCGCTTCCTTATGTGTATGGGCTGAAAGCCGTAGCCACCAAAGGCGCCGTCAGCGGAACCGATGGGTATTCCTTTTCCTTTCAGCCGAATGCCGCGACAGCCGATCCGTATGGTTATGTGATCCGATGGAATGGTACCAGCGCTGCCAGCCTGGTAGGACAGTTGCTGCAGAAAGGCATCAAGCTTCGCTTTTCGGAAGATCCGTTCACCCTGAACGGACAGAACTTCGAACGCGGCTCGGTGATCGTTTTAAAAACCAGTAATCAGTCGGTTCCCAATCTCTGGCAAACCGTTCGTGACCTGGCCAATGCCAGCCAGGTGCCGGTTACTGCCGTTACAGGCGGCATGGTGGAGAAAGGTTCCGATTTCGGAAGCAATAAGATCCATGCACTCAAGTCCCGTAAAGTTGCTTTACTGACAGGAGAAGGTGTAGGTTCCAATTCTGCAGGGGAAGTGTGGTACTATTTCGAGCAGATCCTGCATTACCCGGTCACCCTGATCAATGCCAATGATGTCAGCCGCATCAGCCTGAACGACTATGATGTGGTGGTGATGCCCGATGGAAACTATCGGTTCCTGAGCGATAAGACCGGACAGGACCAGTTCAAGAGCTGGATCAGCAACGGCGGGCACGTAGTGGCACTGGAAGGCGCCGTTGCGCAACTGGCACGGCTGGACTGGGGGCTGAAGTCGAAGAAGGACAGTGACAGCGACTCCAAGGATGCATACGAGGCCCTGACCAAATATGAGAACCGCGAGCGGGACTATATTTCCACTACCACACCGGGTTCTATATTCCGGGTGGAGCTGGATAATTCCCATCCGCTGGCTTATGGCTATCCCAACTATTACTATACCCTGAAACAGGACGACCGCATCTATGAATTCATCAAGGATGGCGGCTGGAATGTGGGCGTTATTAAAAAAGAGAAACAGACTGCCGGTTTTGTAGGGACCCGCCTGCAAAGCCGCCTGAAGGATGGCCTGTTGTTCGGCGTACAGGAAATGGGCCGTGGCACCATCAGTTATCTCACCGATGACGTGCTGTTCCGCAGCTTCTGGGAAAATGGAAAGCTCCTGTTTGCCAATGCGGTATTCCTGGTAGGACAATAAAATTTTGGTAATTATCGAAAAGGGTGAAGCTTGGTTTCACCCTTTTTGTTTTATTTGGCTGCTGAATCGTTTCGTTAAAATCAACTGCATGAAGAAATCGCTGATCGGAATAAGCTTGTTTTGCTTCTTCCTTCACTCCGTCAGTGCACAAAGCTTTGCTACTTCCTCGGATATCTATACCGGTTTACGAAAGTTGAATGTACTGGGTAGTGTGTTATATATCGCGGCGCACCCGGATGATGAAAACACCCGGCTGCTGACCTGGTTGTCGAAAGACCGGTTATACCGTACCGGTTACCTGTCCCTTACCAGAGGCGATGGTGGCCAGAACCTGATCGGCGATGAGCAGGGCGTATCGCTGGGGCTCATACGAACCCAGGAACTGCTGGCCGCCCGGCGCATTGATGGCGCCGAGCAATTCTTTACCAGAGCCTATGACTTTGGATTTTCCAAGACACCGGAAGAGACCTTTACCAAATGGGACCGGGAAAAGATCCTGGCCGATGTGGTCTGGGTGATCCGGAAGTTTCAGCCGGACGTGATCATTACCCGCTTTCCCACTACCGGTGAAGGAGGGCATGGGCATCATACGGCATCCGCCATCCTGGCTAATGAAGCCTTTACCGCGGCAGCCGATCCCAAACGCTTCCCGGAACAACTGAATTATGTGCGTCCCTGGCAGGCCAAACGCATACTGTGGAATACCTTCAACTTCGGATCGAACAATACGACTTCAGCCAGCCAGTTCCAGCTGGATGTGGGTGGCTATAATCCGATCCTGGGAAAAAGCTATGGAGAGATCTCTGCCGAAAGCAGGAGCCAGCACAGAAGCCAGGGTTTTGGCGTGCCGCGCAGCCGGGGCGAGGCTATTGAATTTTTTAAGGCCACCGGTGGCAGCGAACCCTCCAGGGATCTCTTGGAAGGGGTAACCACCGATTGGACACGCGTAGAAAAGAGTGCGGAAGTGGCGAAGCTGGTACAGGGGGGCCTGGCCACTTTCGATTTTATGCAGCCGCAACGCTCCCTCAAAGACCTGGTAGCCATATGGAAGGCCATCAAGGCACTTCCGGAATCCTACTGGAAAACCCAAAAGCTGCAGGAGATTAAAAAACTGATCGAACAGGCCAGTGCGGTATGGGTAGATGCCTATACCAGTGAAGCCTATGTAGCGCAGGGCGATTCGCTTAAGATCAACCTGAGCGTGAACGACCGCCTGGGCGTAGGTGCGCAACTGGAATCCGTTCGAATTGAAAACTTCGATACCACCCTGGGAAAGGCCCTGGAGCCGAACCGCAATTTCAACCTGACCCAAACCCTGCTGGTTGCCCCCACAAAACCGGTGACCCAACCGTATTGGCTGGTAAAGCCAATGGAAGAGGGCTATTTTAATATCGGCAGCCAGTTCCTGGTAGGACAACCTGACGTGGAACCTGCTTATACCGCCACCTTTACCATTAGCCTGGCGGGCGAACGCCTGGAGATCGAGCGTCCGGTGAAATACCGGTATACCGACCAGGTTAAAGGAGAGTTGTACCAGCCCCTCACGGTAGTACCTCCGGCAACCGTTTATGCCAACCCCGACCTGTTGCTTTTAAATCAAACAGAGACCGATAAGAAGCCCTTTACCGTAAATGCCATTGCGAATAAAAAGCTCCGTTTCCAGACAGCTTTGATCAGTACCGACCTCGGAAGCCGAAAGCTAACCGTTCGGGATTCGGCAGGGAACTGGAACAAGAATGATAACCATACCTATCGCTTTCAGATCGCTCCTTCCGAATTGAAGGGAGATCCGGTAAAGGTGTCGCCTTCCGTGAAGCTGGATACCAACAGCCTAAATTTTCTGGGCCTTTCCACCATTAAATACGAGCATATTCCCAACATCAACTTCTTTTATACCGATTGGATCAAGATGGTACCGCTGAACCTGGCTACCTATAATAAAAAGATCGGTTACATAATCGGAGCAGGCGATAAGGTTCCGGAAGACCTGGAGCAAATGGGCTATGATGTAAGCCTGCTGACAGAGAAAGAACTGGCAAGAAATAATTTGCAGCAATATGATGCGATCATTTCCGGTGTGCGGGCTTTCAATACCAATGACTGGATGAACAAGTATTACGACAAGCTGATGCGCTACGTGGAAGAAGGCGGAAACTACATCGTTCAGTACAGCCAGGCCAACAATATTCGTGGCAAAATGGGCCCTTATCCATTCACGCTGAGCAATAAGCGTATTACTAATGAGAACGCAGCGGTCATTTTTCTGAAGCCGGAGCACCCGGTGCTGAATTTTCCGAATAAGATCACCCAGGATGATTTTAGGGGATGGGTGCAGGAACGCAGCATCTACCATGCCGATAATGTGGACAGCCATTTTGAGACGATCTTCCGGATGAATGATCCGAATGAAGCACCGGACGATAACAGCCTCATTATTGCGAAATACGGGAAAGGCTATTTTACCTATACGGGGATCGTGTTTTTCAGAGAGCTGCCGGCCGGTGTACCGGGGGCGTACCGGCTCCTGGCCAATATTATTGCACTTAACCGAAAAAAGGAGTTCTGATGGCAGTGGAGCGGAAACCGGACCAGAAGCGGGGCGGAGTGGCCTTTATATTCGTAATCGTGTTAGGCCTGATCATCGGCATCTTTTTGAAGCGGGTGCAGCTGGGACTGATCATCGGGCTTGCCCTGGGATTGCTGGGATCGAACATGCTGAGACGACGATAAATTTCTCGCGGCGACAGCGGCGAAGCGGCGATCGCGAAAGTTATAATCCAGATATATGAACGAAACCAATGGTGAGGAAAGATTTATTTAAAGGAGGAATAAAAAGAGTTGTAAATAAACGATAGCGCTCGCTGTTTTGCTGCGATCGTTGCGAAAAACATGGAAAAGAATTCAGACGATAAGGTGCCATTATTTAAAAGCTGGAACCACTGGTATATACTGGTGGTACTGTTCCTGGTAGCCCTGATCCTATTTTTCTATCTACTAACGAAAACCTATTCATGAACCGGGTCGATTGGCTTGTTATTATCGTTGTGCTGGCAGGCATTGTGATCTATGGCCTCTACAAGAGCCGTACGTC
>DATAHC010000194.1:0-8964 GCA_036263415.1 Flavisolibacter sp. | reverse complement strand
AACTCCTTGGTACGGTCAAACAGGTACCGGTACGTTGTCAGCTTCCGGCTTTGAAACACATCGCCGAGTCCCTGGGCTACATTGATCATTTTCGGATTGAAATCACCGATCCACTGCATCTCGTATTCCGTATAGCTTAGTTGCACCACCGTTTTATAGGCCTCACCCACCATGTACGAATCGATCCCCTTACCCTGGTATTCCGGAGAGATGCCGAACACGATCCCGGTAAACTTGGTGCAGGGTACCGTTTTCTTCACCCAGAGAAACTTCAGCTTACGCAGGAGGTCGAACTTGCCATTCAGATGGCGAAACCATTGATTGAGGTCAGGCAGGTTCACGAAGATGCCGATCGGCTTTTCATGATGGTACGTGAACCAGATGATCCGCTCATCCATGACCGGCTTCATTTTTTTGAACATCAGTACCACCTGGTCTTTCTTCAGTTCTTTCAACCCGCCATGACCGGCCCAGGCGGCATTATATACAGTGGCAAAATCAGCGGCATACTTTTCCAGCTGGTTCTTATCGATATTGCGGACCTGATAAGCCGGGTCGTTAACATACATGACATGGCGTTCTTTCACTTTATCGGTAAACTCCTGCTTGGGCTGCTTGCCAAAACAGATCTGGTTGAAAAAAGGACGGAAACCATAGGTCTCGAATAGTTCCTGGTAATAAGGCGGATTATAATTCATGCAATAAAGCGGGGGCTGAAAGCCTTCGGTAACCAATCCCCACCAGCGATCCCTTTCCCCGAAGTTGATCGGTCCATCCATAGCCTCAGCACCCTGTTGCAGCAGCCAGTGCCGGGCAACATCAAACAGCATATCGGCTGCTTCCTGCTTATGGATGCAATCAAAAAAGCCAATTCCGCCAACCGTAACGTCATCACCCTTATTGCGGTATTTCTTATTGGTAAAAGCAGCAATGCGGCCGATCAGGGTGCCGTCCTTATCCTTCAGAACCCAGCGCTTGACGGTTCCGAAACGGAAGGTCTTGTTCTTCTTCTCATCAAACACATCATGGATGTCTTTATCCAGCGGACGGATATAATTCGGGTTCCCGCGGTTGATCTGAACATTGGCTTCAATAAATTCAGCGGCTCCCTTCTTGCTTTGAACTTCAATCAGCTGCATAGATTAATAAAGACGCAAATTTAGGCAAACGCCCGCGGCATAAAAAACGGCCCAGAAGGGCCGTTAAATCAATTATGGAAAAGGAGGTTACAGAAACATTTTCTGCACCAGCTTCTGGTCGTGCGTATAGATGTCATCACGGAAATTCAGCTGGCCGTTATCATCCACCCAAGCGGTGTAATACGTGATGATCACCGGTACGGGCTTCTTTAGCTTCACAAATTTCTCCGTGCCGCTGTCCATCGCTTCGCTGATACGATCGGGTGTCCATTCAGGGTTGTCCTTCAGCAGGTAATTCGCCATTTTCTCCGGATCGGAAAGGCGGATACAGCCATGGCTATACGCCCGCTTATCTTTTTCGAACAGGCTTTTCGCCGGGGTATCGTGGAAATAGATGTTGAAGCTGTTCGGGAACAGGAACTTCACGCGGCCCAGGGAATTCTTTTCTCCGGGAAGCTGACGGATCACCGGCAGTCCGCCTTCCGTTCCGGTCTGCTCCATATTCTGGCTGACCAGGTAATTCGGATTGGAAGCCAGCTTAGGCAAGATCTCATTCTTTACGATGCTCGGAGGCACATTCCAGTACGGACTGAATACGATCTGGTTCAAGTCACCGCTGAACATCATGGTATTATGGCCTTCCTTTCCAACTACCACGTTCATGTCAAAGGCCTTTTTGTTGCCTTCATATACGTGCAATACAAATTCAGGAATATTCACCACGATCAGCTGGCCCGTGGAAGGACTGGGCATCCACCGCATACGGCCCATATTCATCAGGATCTGCTCCACACGGTCCTGAGCGGGTACATTCATATCCTTGATCAGCTGGGCAGTGATGATGCCATCGGGCTTATAACCCATACGGGTCTGGAACGTACGCACCCCGTTCTCCAGGGAGTCATTGAAAACCTGTGAGGTATCGGTACCGGGCATATCACCTGTTAGTTGCAGCCTTTTTTTAATGACGGCGATCACCGGGTCAGACACGCCTGCCTTTAAAGATTTTTTGCTGGTCGTGATCTGCGGCCAGCCGCCTTTTTTGGTTATATCATAATATTTGGCGAGTTCAGCCTTCAGCTTTTTATACGGCACGTTCACGTCCTCAAAATATTTATTATCCTTATGCTTCTTATTGAGCAGCGAGTCGGCCACGGCCATTACCTGTTCTTTTTTGAAGGGTATGAAGCGCTCCATTTCCTTCCGCTTCACTGCCCCGCCGTCATAATTGTTCAGCATATACCGGATGAAATGCTCGGTCAACGTGAGTTCCGTATTCAGGTAGTTTTTGTCTGAAGCGCTCACGCTCAGGCTTTCTTCGGCGATCAGGTTATCCATCCGTTTCTGTAGGGCCTTGTCGCGAAGGGCCGTATCGCTTTCATAAGAGGTTACATAATCATGCAGGTTCCAGAAGGCAAGGGCCTGCTCGGTCAGGCCATCGCCGCTGAACCAGGCAAACTGGTAATTGCGGGTATTGTAAAAGCTGCGTATCCGTCGGGCCACGGAATCGCTGATCTGCTTTTCGGTAAAGAATTTTTCCATGGCAGCGCTGTCCAGGAAAAGGGTAGAATAGGCGTTTGCACGGGTAATACTGTAGTCTCTTTTGCTGATCTTCCTTTTGGCTTCCGCCGTATTCTGATCTTCATCAGACTGGGTGGTTACGGAGGCATTCTGACAGGAAGCCATTACGCTGCAAAAGAGAGCAGTGTAAATAAATAAACTTTTCATATGGTTGAGTTTTACAAATCACATGCCTTTTAATTCAAGGCCAAAACCCCTGAAAAGCGTGGCTGTTTTAGTTTTTCTTAAGAAAAACTGGGGAATAACCTGTGTAATAACGATTGATAGTCAGGAAACTGCATTTTTCGGGCTGGTGCCAAATGCGCAAATTTGCATAGGATTTGTTCCATTACGCTAAATCAGCACACATGTCTAAATGCAATTTTTCCATCGGATTTACCGGTACGCCGGAAGCCCTTTTCAGCAAGGCTAAGGCAACCGTTGAAAAACAAGGTGGCAGTTTTACGGGCGATGCCCACGCCGGTAGTTTTTCGCTGCAGGTATTTGGCACCATCAGCGGAAGTTATGTGGTGGCCGGACAGCAACTGGAGATCTCAATTGAGGAGAAGCCTATGATGATACCCTGCGCAGCCATTGAAAGTGCGCTGAAAAGTCAGCTGGGAGGGTAAGGCTTCCTGGGTCGCTACCTTATCATCAATTCATGTCTTTGTGGCAGCAATAGCTTTTCCCAGGTGCTTGCCGGGAAAGAATGCCTTTGATTTCTGTTCAACCATTTAGTAAGGTATTTTACAAATTTTCCGGGCTAATACCGCTTTGCCTCCATTATTTCCAGGTTCATCCTTCGTAGTGAAAGTATGGTGAAAGCATAGTGAAAGCATGGTGCAAGCTGGATAGAGGCTACTTAAAAGCTCTAAACGGCCTCCAGTACAGGTGTTGATAGGTGGGCGACTTGTAAAAATCCCTTTACGGAACCTGTCCTGTCAGAATTGCCGCTCAGCACCGTTTTGAATAATGGCAGAAGGGCTGGGATACCCGATCAGACTACTAAAAACTTCCGCATTCAAATTGGCAGATTAGCTGTCCACCCTTACCTTTGCAGCCTGAAATTGAAAACTGGCATTTTAAAGCCATTTTTCCCCTTAAAATCGTCTTTTAAAAGCTCTATATGGCAAAAGTTGGTAAGGTTAAGCAAATAATCGGCGCCGTTGTGGACGTTCAGTTCGAGGGCAGCCTTCCTGAAATTTTTAACGCACTGGAAATCAAGAGAGATAATGGTGATACGCTCGTTCTGGAGGTCCAAAACCACCTGGGTGAGGATAGTGTGCGGACCATTGCAATGGATGGTACGGAAGGTCTGACCCGTGGTGTGGATGTTGTGGATACCGGAGCCCCTATTAAAATGCCTGCTTCTGAAGAGATCAAAGGACGCCTGTTCAACGTGACCGGTGACCCGATCGATGGATTGCCGCCCGTTCCAAAAGTGAATGGCCGCGCTATCCACGCAAAACCCCCTGCTTTTGAAAACCTGTCTACGGCTACCGAGGTATTATTTACCGGTATCAAGGTAATTGACCTGATCGAGCCTTATGCAAAGGGTGGTAAGATCGGTCTTTTCGGTGGTGCGGGTGTAGGAAAGACCGTACTGATCCAGGAGCTGATCAATAATATTGCAAAGGCCTATTCCGGTTTATCTGTATTCGCCGGTGTGGGAGAAAGAACCCGTGAAGGAAATGACCTGATGCGGGAGATGATTGAAGCGGGTATCATGAAATATGGAGATGCCTTCAAGCATAGCATGGAAGAGGGTGGATGGGACCTGAGCAAGGTGAACATGACCGATCTGGCTGACTCTAAAGCCACCTTCGTGTTCGGACAAATGAATGAGCCTCCTGGCGCCCGTGCCCGTGTGGCCCTGTCCGGTCTTACGATCGCTGAGTACTACCGCGATGGAGATGGCTCCGGCAAAGGCCGCGATATCCTCTTCTTCGTTGACAATATCTTCCGTTTCACCCAGGCCGGATCTGAAGTATCGGCCCTGTTGGGACGGATGCCTTCTGCGGTGGGTTATCAGCCTACCTTGGCTACGGAAATGGGTCTCATGCAGGAGCGTATCACTTCTACTAAAAATGGTTCCATTACCTCCGTTCAGGCGGTATATGTACCGGCGGATGACCTTACCGATCCGGCTCCGGCAACTACCTTTGCCCACCTGGACGCTACCACGGTATTGTCCCGTAAAATTGCCGACTTGGGTATCTACCCTGCGGTGGATCCGCTGGATTCTACGTCCAGGATCCTGATGCCTTCCGTTGTGGGTGAGGCGCATTACAACACAGCCAACCGGGTGAAGCTGATCCTTCAGCGTTATAAGGAATTACAGGATATCATTGCCATCCTGGGTCTGGATGAGCTGAGCGATGAAGATAAACTGACGGTATCCCGTGCCCGTAAAGTGCAGCGTTTCCTTTCGCAGCCTTTCCACGTGGCAGAGGCCTTCACTGGTCTGAAAGGGGTGCTGGTTCCGATCGAGGAAACCATTCGCGGCTTCAATATGATCATGGACGGTGAAGTGGATGAATATCCGGAAGCGGCTTTCAACCTCGTTGGTTCTATCGACGACGCTATTGAAAAAGGCAAGCGCTTGTTAACACAGGCTCAGGGATAAAAGGCAGGGAAGTCCTTTAGCGGACTACCTGTACTGATTGAACGGTTTATAAAAAGATCTTCATGACATTAGAAATATTAACTCCGGAGCGTAAGCTTTTCAGTGGCGAGGTATATGGCGTTCAGATGCCGGGCATCAGCGGGTCCTTTGAGGTGCTGGATAAGCACGCCCCGTTAGTGAGCGCCCTGAAAGCAGGCCGTGTAAAAGTATTGCGCGACAAGCAGAATCACACAGCTAGCTATGATATCCAGGGTGGTTTTGTGGAGGTGCTGAATAATAAGGTCACCGTATTGGTGGAAGGCGCTACCATAATAGAATAATTGGATTTTCATATAGAAAAAAAGTCCTGCAGCCTGCAGGACTTTTTTTGTGCCCTTCCTAACTGAAATAGGATTCAGAGTGTAGCATAACTGCTACGTTTTACGGCTGGAAGGGCTGGAGATGAAATAACGTAAGGTTGCTTTTGTTCAGGCTTTTCAGGCAATTGCAACCTCGCTTTTCATCCTTTCGTTAAAGTTTTTATAAGTGACCCCGGCCATAACAGGAAGGCACATAATAAAACGTTTACAGGTATTGTATTTGATCTCTTTAACCTGTAAAAAAATACGTAAACAAGTATGAAAAGAAAATTGCTATGGTGTCTTCCGGCCTTGTGCTTTTTCATGACGAACTGTACCAAAGAGCCGTTGGATAATCTCACCGAAGAGGAAAGCCGCATCTATATCACGAATTATGATACGGCTGCACATTTCAATAATTACCGCACTTTCAGCATCAGCGATTCGGTAGCGGTCATTCAGAATAATCAGTTGCAGGGACGCGAACAAAGAAGTATCGACGTGCAATATGTCAATGCACTCGTGGCGGCGCTGCAAAGCAGAGGCTACACCAGGGTGGGCAGAGATCAGAATCCCGACCTGGGTATTGCCATCAGCCGTGTTACCAATACGTCTTCAAGCCATATCAGCTATAGCGACTATGGCGGCTATTACGGCAGCTATTGGGATCCTTACTATTGGGACTACCCGGGCTATGATTATTATTTCCCAACCTACTATGGGGTTTATCAGAGCAACGAAACCTCGCTGATGATCGATGCCTTCGACCTGAAGAACAGTGAGCAGAATAACCAGATCCGTGATGTTTGGAGTGGTATGATCCGGGGCTCCGGTATCTTCAATTCGGCTACGGCGGAAAGTCAGGTTAATGCCTTATTCCAGCAATCACCCTATTTTAAATTTCAATAATCGATAACTACCAGATATGAACAGATACAGATATGGCCTGATCCTCATTTTGGCCCTTTCACTATACACCGCCAGCTGGGCGCAGAAACAACCCACAAAGCTGGAAATTAATTATACGGCCGGCTTTCCTACCGGTAATCTGAGAAACCTCACGGATAATGCTTCCTGGCGCGGAGCAGAAGGTGCCTTACTTTTTGGCGTAACGGATAAGCTTTCCATAGGCCTTCAGGCAGGGTATCAGGATTTTTATAAGAAATACCCCCGTCAGGTCGTGCAGGAAGGGGGCTCGGATATTTCAGCCGTGATCACGAATTCCATTCAGGTAAGTCCCATCCAGTTGAAAGCCAAATATGCCTTTAACAATCAAGGGACTATTACACCGTATGCATCCTTGGCAGCAGGTGCCAACCTTATTTCCTACCGCAAATTCTATGGAGAGTTTTCGGACACCAAAACAGGGGTGGGTTTTGCAGCACAACCGGAATTGGGTGTTCAGATACCGCTGGGTGCTACCAAGAAATATGAGTTCCATCTCGCGGCCGGTTATAACTATATGCCTTTCAAATACAATGATGCCGATGGGTTGAGCCATGCGGTGATCAAGGCCGGATTTACTTTCGGCTTACAATAAATAATAAAAAACGCTGCCCCCGGCAGCGTTTTTTATTATATAGTCTCTTCTTTTTAATTCAATTGAGGATCAATCGGAAAATTGATCATCATCTCATATTCACCACCCAGGTGCTTGAGCGAATCTTTCCAGATCTCTTCAGCATTCGGATGAAAGATCAGGTTACGCGCTGCTTCAACGGTGAGCCATGTTTTTTCACTCATCTCGGTTTCCAGTTGGCCCTGGCTCCAGCCGGAATAGCCAATATAAAAGCGGATCTTATCGGGGTCAGCCTGGCCGGTATTGATCAGCTCTACTACGGCATCGAAATCGCCGCCCCAGTATACGCCTTTCATTACTTCAATGCCGCCTGGAATTTCTTCCGGGTAACGATGCAGAAAATGGATGGTATTCATTTGTACGGGCCCTCCGTAATAGACCGGCAGCTTATGTCCTTCCACTTCCGGCAGCAATTCATCCAGCGTATTTTCGTATTGCCGGTTCAGTACAAATCCAATGGTTCCGTCTTCGCGATGCTCGGTCAGGAAAACGACCGTACGCATAAAATTGGGATCTTTTAAAAAGGGATCAGCGATCAGTAATAAACCCGAAGTTAATTGTGCCATAGAAGACTCCTCTCTGTTAAAAATAATACATAACAATCTTATGCCATGACCTCATGCCCAACCAGCTTATATTTTTGTAAACGCGATATTTTCCGCATCTTGCTGTAAGTGAAAAGAATATTTCCAATCATAGTGGTCTTAATAACGCTTTCCCTGCTGGGAATTATTGCGTTGCAGATTTCCTATCTGAACAATATGGTTCTGTTGCGTCGCGATCAGGTGGAGCAGAAAGTGGAAGAGATCGCCAAGCAGGTAGGTGAGGAGCTCGCGCAATACAAGGGCACCTCAGTATCGTCCGGATTAAAGGCCTTCCCTGAATTGAACAGCGATTTTTCACTGGAATACCGCCGCACCTACAACGTAGGCCAGCGCTTTACCACACAGGAATTGTTCGACCGTATCAAAGCCGCTTTTGTCTCTCAGAAGATTGATAATATTCCTTTCGAATTTGCACTCGTAACATTGAAGAATGATGCTATCGGGCAGATCGAAAGACAGTCCGCAAAATTCACGTCCTGGTACGAGGATTCGGCGAATTATTACCCGAAGGTATTTCCCCTGGTGCCCCCCAGCGGCTCTGCGGCGGAGAACCTGGCGGCCGATGAATGGATCATCATCATTGTTCCGAATGTTACGGATATCGTTTATAAAAGCCTGAGGCTGCCGATCGTGGTGGCCATTCTGTTTACACTGGTCATCTGCTCTGCCTTTTTCCTCACGCTGCGTACCATGATCCGCCAGAAAAAGCTCAGTGAGATCAAGAACGATTTCATCAATAATATGACCCACGAATTCAAAACGCCCATCGCTACGATCTCCCTGGCGGTTGATGCTATAAAGAATGAGCGGGTGCAGAAAGATCCGGAAAAACTGAGTTATTTCAGCGGTATCATTAAGGAAGAAAACCAGCGGATGAACCGACAGGTGGAGACCATCCTGAAATCGGCGCTGATGGACCGGCAGGAAATTCAGCTCAACCTGAAGCCGCTGCATGTAAATGAGATTATTCGTGATGTGGCCGATAATTTTGTACTACGCCTCCAGGAAAAACAGGGAACGCTGGAAACCGATTTGAATGCAACGGATGACCTGATAGAAGGGGATGAGGTGCATATATCCAACCTGGTAAACAACCTGATGGATAATGCAGTGAAAT
>DATAHC010000193.1:0-5676 GCA_036263415.1 Flavisolibacter sp. | reverse complement strand
TGACCTGCATCATATTCAAGGAAAGATCCTGGATTTACTGGAAGGCATTGACTTCGTAGGGAAAAAGGTACGGTTACTGGGGGTTACCGTTAGTAATTTTACCGATCCGCCCATAGAATCACGTTTTCCGAGAGAGCAGTTGCCTTTATTCTAATAAGAACAGTAGATTTTTTTGCTGCTGTCTGCCTGACTAATCAATAACCCTTATTTTGTTCAACTTTTGACTGCCATACCCGGAAGTAACCTCTACATTTGCCCGCATGGCGGATTTAATAAAGGATTTTTCTATAGAGGGGCATAACTATACATTTCTTTTCCGTAAGGTGGTCAGCACTTCCACACATAAGTATTTTATAAGAGCTTTCAATAAGATCGATGAACAGGTGCATTTTGAAATGAAGCGACTGGAAAACGGGAGGTGGGTGATCATTCAGCCGGCACCACTCTGGATCACACAAATGGAGGTAGCGCTCAGCGAATTCATTTCAGCGCACGTGACCGTTTGAAGTACAGCCACAAATGAAACAAGGCTTCCATCTGAGATGAAAGCCTTGTTTGCTGTTGACGTGCTTGTGTGACCTTGTCAGGATTCAAACCTGAAACCTTCTGATCCGTAGTCAGATGCTCTATTCAGTTGAGCTACAAGGCCATTGTTTACGGGCTGCAAATATAGGAGAAATTTTGAAACAGGATCGATATCCTATCTTCTTATTCATAAATTTTTGCGGCTGTATTCTCCACCCATTTTTTGGGCAGCAACCATACAAATGCGGCACCCAGCTTATTAATGAATCCGGTGATCACTTCCGTCTTTTTTGCAAATAATGCCGTAACGGCAATGTCCGCAACCTGCTCAGGGGTCATTTCCAGCTTTTTCGCTGCTTTGACCGCTTTTTCACCCAGATTGGCCCTGTCATTGAAACCGGTATCCGTAGCACCCGGGCTGATGCAGGTAACTGATATGGAAGATCGTTTCAATTCATATCTCAGTGCCCGTGAAAACTGCAGTACAAAAGATTTCGTTGCGGCATAAACACTCAGGTATGGTACGGCCTGATATGCTGCGGAACTGGCAATATTCAATATATAAGCCTGCTTCTGCTTTTTCAAATAAGGTATGAACAGATGACAGCAGGCAACCACTACATTCATATTCAACTGCATCAGCTGCAAATGATCCTTCAGTGGATACGCCTCAAACCGTCCACTTAATCCATAACCAGCATTATTGACCAGTACCTGCAATTGATCCAGATAGGGCTGGCTCCATTCATACACCTGGTGTGCGGCATCGGGTTGAGACAGATCTATAGCCAGGGTATGCACTTCTACCGAATGGGCCTTCTTTAATTCCAGGGCCAATTCATTCAATAGATCACCGCTACGGGCAACCAGTAATACATTTAACTTACGTGCAGCTAACTCAAAGGCAATAGCTTTCCCAATACCTTTACTGGCACCTGTTATGAGCGCAAAGGGCATATTTAATTATTAATTCTGGACCGTGGAGGCAAAACGATGATAGAACGGTGTTTTGCTGTTTTTGTCTTTAGGCATGTATTTACCCGTTACCACCGGAATATACATGACTCTTCTCCGGCTTTTTTCGCCATAGTATGGCGATTGCTGAACACGGTGCCACAAACGGCCGTCATGAACAGTCAGGTCACCAGCTTCAATGTCCAGTCCAACCTCGCGGGGATCCGGCTTATGATCGATGAAATATTTTTTTCCGAAGAGCAGGCGGAGCATACCCTGTTTATGCGTACCGGGAAGGACACGCAGTCCACCATTCTCAAATGGAACTGTATCCAGGTGAATACCAACATTCAGCATCGGCATGATACGCTGGCCCAGGAAAAGGTCGCGCGGGCTGTCTGTATGCCAGCCCATCTGGGAGAAGGCACTATTGGGCGTGCGGATATAATTATTTAAAACAAGGCCATCTTTCTCATCTTCACCGATCCTGCCTTCGTACGGCCTCACAAATTCGGTCAGTGCCTGTAAGCGCTGATCCTGAAGAAAATCATGAAGTACCTGAGAATGCTGCGAAACGAAACATAACCGCTGAATAACCTTATTATCATTTTCATCCTTTCCAAACTTCAGGGGGATTCCATTCATCTTTTCGATCCCTGCATCCAGCCATTCTTTTTCAATGCGTTGCGTTTCGCTGATAAAAAGATCGACTGTTTCTCTGGGTATAAAATTCTTAAAGATGATCAGGCCATTCTTATCGAAATAATTCAACTGTTCGTCTGTAAGCTTATTGGTCAATGTAAAGTGCGGTACCTGCAGTTTATTCATGGCTTGTACATTTTGGAAACCTACAAAAATGTTTTGTTTTTGTGTTTTTCACCAGGTTAAAATATCTAATTAGTTAAAGGTCAACCGGTTCTATTGTAAGCTTCTGCTTCGAATTTACTATTTTCTTTGCCACAAAATAACACAACAATGTAAAAATCGGTGCAGCGGCTACATCTATAGTATAATGGACATGTTGTACCAATACTAAAAAACCGACTGCAATGGTACACAAAAGTGCTACGTAACGGTCTATTTTTCGACGAAAGCACAAAAAAAACAGGAATTGATTGGCAGTATGCCCGCTGTAAAATAAATCTCTGGTAATGAAATGATCTCCATAGAATGAATTACTGATAGGATCTACCAGAGGAATAAGACTTGGGGGAGGATCCAAAACAACCATCGAAATGGTGATGAACCGGGTTACCGATACCAGTACAAAACCATAGAAATACGTGATCATGAGATTAGGATCCTTGCAGCTTCTGAAAATGAACAGCAGGGCACAGGACCAAATGCAGGCAAAAATGGGAATGGATACGTCGTGAGCCGGCAGCCAGCTGAGAAAGCTATCATCCATCACCTGCCCGGAGCGCTTCTCAATGTACTGAAAGAAATAAGGGAAGCTGATCAGTATGAAAACAACCAGCGTAACTGCGATCCATAGTTTTTTTCTGGAAAGCCTGTCGCGCATAAACACCGACCATCCCATTTCCGTAGATAAACTCCTCACGCTCTTTTTTTGCGCAAGTTAGAAATTTTAATGGCTTGCGTTGGCCGCAGGACCATTTCTCAAATGGCTTTTAACACCTGAGAAACAACTATTAACAATTAGAAATGCCATCGGACAAAAGCCTCCATAGCCGCAAAGTGTGTCAAACCCAACTGCGCGTAGAGATCCGCCGTATTTGCATTCCGCTCTTCAGCCCTTTGCCAGAATTCACGGGAATCACTACCCTGAAAAGGAACACTATCTTTCTGCGACTGGTGAATGAAGATCCCATAGCGTTTTTGAAGTACCTGATCCGGACTCATGGGCACCGCCATCTCAATTTCCTCGATATTCCATTCCTGCCAGGCTCCCTTATAAAGCCAAAGCCAGCAGTCATTGATCCATCCATCTTCCTCTTTTTTTAAACGGTTCAGGGATTCCAGAACCACGTCCAGGCAAACCTTGTGCGTACCATGTGGATCGGCCAGATCGCCCGCACAAAATATCTGATGCGGCTTGATCTGCCGCAGCAATTCTATAGTTATCCGGACATCTTCTTCACTCATCGGGTTCTTTTCAATGGTGCCTGTTTCATAAAAAGGAAGGTTCTGAAAATGTATATTCGACTCCGGTATTCCAACATAACGGCAGGTAGCCTTCGCTTCACACCGCCTGATCAACCCCTTTATAGCGCGAATCTGATTGGTATCGATCTGGTCGTTCTTCTTTCTGGAGAGATAGCTTCTGACTTCCCTGAATATCTTTTCGGAACGATCGCTGTTGATACCTGCTATAGCTTCGAAACCCACTGCAAAATCGATAAACCTTGTGACAAACTCATCCGTTACGGCTATGTTACCGGAGGTCTGATAGGCTACATGCACTTCATGTCCCTGGTCGTGCAGCCTTTGGAAGGTACCCCCCATGCTGATAATATCATCATCCGGGTGTGGTGAGAAGATGACCACTTTTTTAGGGAAGGGGTCGGAACGTTCGGGATGCGTGGGCAGTACCACATTTGGCTTTCCTCCCGGCCAACCAGTGATGGAATCGCGTAGCAGGTAGAATACCTGGAGGTTGATCTGGTAAGCGTCTCCCTTTTCCACCAGAAGATCACTGAGACCATACTCATTGTAATCGTTATCGGTGAGTGACAACACAGGTTTTTTTAATTTCAATGCCATATCCACCACCGCTTTTTTGATCATTTGCGGATTCCACTCAATTTCGCCGGTGAGCCATGGGTATTTAAACCTTGTAAGGGAAGAAGCAGCTATTTCATCCAGGATGAACAGGGTATCATTATGCTGCTGTAATAAACTGGCCGGAACCTGTTCCGTTACATTCCCTTCCACGGACTTCTGGATAACTGAAGCTTTAGCAGGCCCCCATGCCAGAAGAAGAATGCGCCTGGCTTTCATGATCACATTAATTCCCATTGTAATTGCCAACCGGGGTACTTCTGAGATATTGGCAAATTCATATGCATTCGCCAGCCGGGTGGCATTTTCCAGATTCACCAGTCGCGTACGGGAATAAATACTGGAACCGGGTTCATTGAATCCAATATGACCATTATTACCAATGCCCAGAAGTTGCAGATCAATGCCGCCAGCTTCCTCTATTTTCCTGTCATATTCTGCCGCGTGTTTTTTGATCTCTTCTTTTGGCAACTCTCCGTTGGGTATATGAATATTGGACTTATCGATATCGATATGGTCGAACAAAAGCCGGTGCATGTATTTGTTGTAACTCTGCCAGGCTTCGTTTTCAATAGGGTAGTACTCATCCAGGTTAAATGTGATGACATTTTTAAAGCTCAGTCCTTCCTCGCGGTGCATTCGGATTAATTCGGTATATACGGACTTGGGGGTAGAACCGGTAGCCAATCCTAGTACACAGCTTTCCTTTCTTGCCTGTTTATCCCTTATCAACCGGGCAATTTCCTGAGCGGCAAAAAGGGACCCTTCCTTAGGGCTTGAAAAAATAGAAACCGGAATCCTTTCGAAAGCGTCAATCAGATTAATATCAGTCATTTTGGTAGCGTATAATTAGGATTTAAAGATAAAGCAGGGCATTTAATTCAACTGATTAAAACCGCAAAAACCGAGAGATTTATTTCAAAAGCAGCCGCAAAAAACCGCAATTATAAGACCTGTATCTCATCGATCATTAACCAGGCCGGATTACCTGCTCCCGGTAACCCTTCCGGAATCGTCCCAAAATTCTTTGCAACAATTTTAAGAAAACGAGCCTGACGGGCTGAAAAGCGGACGGACATGTAGCCCATCATCATGGCATCGGATACAAATTCAGCCGAGGAACCGACCTTCTTAAATGTTTTACCATTTGCAGAGGTATACACCTCCACCGCTTTTGGGAGGTATACCCAACTTCCTGCCTGATCAATGGTATGGATCCGTACTGTAGAAAACTTTTCAGGAACTCCAAAATCAATTACGGCATCCAAATCCTTGCCTTCCCATCCCAGCCAGTCCGGGCTGCTTAGTCCTTTTTCAGATCGCAGCCCATTTACCAGACTAAAATCGCCATGCTGTCCCGGATATCTTTCGCTGGGCTTATCTCTAAGCATTAACTTACGGCCTGTGGCCTTCGTCACCGCAATATTCAAGGGTAACTGACTAAAAGGCTTTCCG
>DATAHC010000192.1:0-2007 GCA_036263415.1 Flavisolibacter sp. | reverse complement strand
CACCGGCAGGGGAATAGATACCGGGTGGCCGCCGGATTCAGCCAGGTGAAACTCATGGTTGTCCATGATATGCTCCATGATCACCTTTGCCGCATCGATCTTTTCCACATGCTCCGCACCACCGGTTACAGGGGCATGCTCACCCCCTTCATGCTGCGCAAGGGCCGGCATGGAAAAAACCAGGGCTAAAACGCTGAAAGCCGCCACCAATAAGCATTTGACACGTCCTACGACCATCATATTCCCGAAATTTGCCGCAAAGATAAGTCAGGAAGGCCAAAATCAAGGCTATTTTCAGAGAATTATAAGGGGGTTGGCCAAAATGTAAAAAGGCCCCGCAGGAGGCCTTTTTACGACTGCATTTCCATCGAAATGAAGGAGTATCTTATAATACGGAATAGAAGCGAAGGTTCTGCGATTCGCCCAGGCTGTTCTCTATCCGGATCAGTCCCACGCCTTTGGCAAAATAGAATACCAGCTTGTCGCCGACATCACTGAACATACCCACCGCGCCGAGTTTCGGTACGGTCTCGATCTGGTACACGTTTGTATAGTTCTTGCCGTTGACCGTGATCGAGGCATTGGCATTCACTACCGTATTCTGGAACCGGAGCGTCACGGCCTGCCCCGCCAGCGTGGCGCTGTGGTCGGAATTGAACACATCTCCTGTTTTTAAAAGCTCTCTCAGGAATAGCACATCCAGCCCGGGTTTGGCAAACACGATCGGGATGCTGGGATCGATGATGTCGCTGACGGGCACATAGTTATAAAAATTGCTGCTGGGGTCCTTCCGGTAAAAGGAGGTATCCTTGCTCCCATCCTCATAGGTGGTAATAAACCGCTGGTAGCTGTTGCCCAGGAATACCTCGGCTCCGGAAACCACGGTCTTCAGGGTATCCTTGTCCGGATCGTCATAGGTCCAGTAGCTGTTTTCCGTCATCGGGAAATAAGAACCGGAAGCAGGTCCGGGCGGCGGAGGCGTAGTGCCTGCCGGCAGCACGGTAACGGCTACCACGCAAAAAGTGGTGTCGAAGATCACCGTAAAATTGTCCGTTCCTTCCTGCAGGGGCTTTCCGCTTCCTTTCAGGCGCACGGTATTCTGACCGGTGGTGGAAAAGTTACCGCTTCCCTTGAAGGTATAGCCATTCACCGTGTCGGTTACGATGGTATAGCGGCCGGTCTGGCCCACTTCTACGGTCACGTCAATATAGTTGCTGTCTGTAAGTGTCTTATTTACAATATAGTTGCCTCCGATCACCTTGGGCATGCAGTCACCCGCATCATCCAGTAAGGAGCCACGGGCCGGACTGCCGGACTCTACGCTGATCTCTTTCTGGCACGAGGTGATGAAAAATAATAGGGCAAGGCCTGATAGGAACTTGATGGTGCGGGTCATATGAGCGGGTTGTTTGGTGCTAATCTACAATTATATTTAGTTACGGTTTCAGGATATAACGACAGCTTTCTTTTCAAATTGCATCTCGTACAATTTACTGTAAAAGCCGCCCTGGCGAAGCAACTGCTGGTGATTTCCGGCTTCCTTGATCTCTCCTTTGTCCAGTACAATGATCAGGTCGGCCCGCTGGATCGTCGACAGCCGGTGGGCGATCACGATGGAAGTACGGTCGGCTACCAGCTGATTAATAGCCTGTTCAATCAGATGCTCGCTTTCGGTATCGACCGATGAGGTGGCCTCGTCCAGGATCAGGATGGACGGATTGTACAGCAGCGCCCGGATGAACGACAACAGCTGCCGCTGCCCTACCGACAGGGTAGCGCCCCGTTCCATCACATTATATTCATATCCCTGGGGCAGTTGCATAATAAAATCATGCATCCCGATCAGTTTGGCGGCCTCTACCACCTTCTCACGGGAAATGTCGGGATTCATCAGGGTAATATTGTCCATGACGGAACCGGAGAACAGGAATACATCCTGCAGCACTACGCCTACATTACGGCGCAGGGCGTCCACCCGGTAGTCATTGATATCCGTGTCGTCGATAA
>DATAHC010000191.1:0-10544 GCA_036263415.1 Flavisolibacter sp. | reverse complement strand
GTTGCTGTTTTTCCACCTACCAGTTCACTATAGGCCGCATCGGCTGCTACCCAGTTCGCCTGTAGCTCTTCAAACTTATACACCTCCCAGAATTGCAGGTTAGCTGAGGATTGCAGGTATTTACGTACCCTTTCCTGGTCCTGGATACCCGGGAGCTCCACGGTAATGATACCACGGTCACGGTCGGGGTTAATATTGGGCTGGGCAACGCCAAACTGGTCAATACGGGTGCGTAGTACCCGGAACGTACGGTCAAAAGCATCACCTGCTTCTTTGCGTATGGCGGTGATCACCTGATCGTCATTATCTGTAATCTTGATCCGATCCTGATTGCCTGTGGCAAAAAGGGAGGCCAGGCGACCATTCGGATTGAGCTTTTTATATTCTTCCCGGAATAAGGAAATGTAATCGGCGCTGCTGTTTGCCTTTCTCACATTGGCATTGTCCAGCGCTTTCAGGAAATTAGGGTCTTTGGAATTATTGGCCATAGCCTGTAAAAGACCAGAAAGTTCAACTTCCATAGTTACATTGATACCTCCCTGAAGGTCCAGTCCCAGGTTCAATTCTTCTCCCTTAGCCTTGTCATAGCTGATGGCGCCGGTCGGTCCGTAATGAACGGTTTCATCTTTTGTACTGTCCAGCAGTCTTTTCAGACGGGAACGATAAACGGAATCTTTTACAGCTTCGTCAGCGCCAGAAAAGTTCTGGCTTACATAGGTTTTGGCCCTGGATTCCATCTTCCTTTCATGGCTGCGCACCACCCAGGTGAAGGATAATTCATAAATAGAATAAAGGATTAACAGGACGGTAAAAAATCGAACCAGACCTTTCAGTTGCATACACGGTTTTTTTAAGAGTGGGCAAAGATAGTTTTTTCACCTTAATTTCAACCCCTATTTATAGGGCTTTTGAACGTCTAAAAAGGCCTGTTCAAAGGCTTTTAGCTATTTTTTAGCCTTTATGTACACCAAACCATCAATTTTATATATACTGCTCATTCTGATGGTTTTATCAGCTTGCCGTCCTGCCAGGACTGTTGCAGGGAATAGTTCTATCACCCCAAAAGACGCAGCTAAACACCTTATGAAAGCTCCTTTTCTGGACAGCCTCCTGAAACAGCATCCTGACCTTTTTGGAGACCTGGTTCAACATAAGGAACACTATCACATCCAGATTATTTATACGCAGATCGATCGCGACAGCCAAAATATTCCGCATTTTACACAGTTTGAATATGGGCTTGATTCCAATACCTATTATTATCCGGCCTCTACCGTTAAACTGCCAATAGCCATTCTCAGCCTTCAAAAGCTGAACGAGCTGAACATCCCGGGGTTGGACAAGTATTCAACCATGATCACGGAGGCAGCTTATTCCGGACAAACCCCTGCTTATAATGACCCGACTTCCTTTCAGGGTGCTCCCTCCATTGCACAGTATATCCGAAAGATCTTCCTGGTAAGCGATAATGATGCTTTCAACCGCCTTTATGAGTTTCTGGGGCAGGAGTATATTAATAATTCGTTACACAGGTTGGGAATGGACAGTGCCCAGATTCTTCACCGGCTGGATGTCAGCCTATCCGAAGATCAGAACCGGCACACCAATCCGGTAAGTTTCTACGACAGCAGCACGCAGCTTATTTATAAAAAACCGCTGGAAAACAGTCATTACATCTATCAGCCCAGGTACACTGTATTAGGAAAAGGATATTATAAACGGGGTGTATTGGTGAATGAGCCTTTTGATTTTTCACAAAAGAACCGACTGGGCCTGCGCGACCTGAATTCCATACTAACCAGGGTGCTGTTTCCGGAATCCTTTCCTTCGGATCAGCGATTCGGCCTGAAGGATTCAGACTACCGGTTCTTATGGGAATGTATGTCCAGGTACCCCAGTGAATCGGATTATCCTTCTTATGATAGTTCTTACACCGATGCTTATGTAAAGTTTCTGCTATATGGTGGGAAAGGAGCTATTGAAGACCGGAATATCAGGATCTTTAACAAAGTGGGGGATGCTTATGGCTTTCTTACGGATGCAGCCTACATTGTGGATTTTAAAAATAATATCGAGTTCCTGTTAAGCGCAACCATTTATTGTAACAGCGATGAGATCTTTAATGATGATCATTATGATTATGATACCATAGGATTGCCTTTTTTAAAGAACCTGGGTAAGGTGCTATATGAATACGAATTAAGAAGGCAGCGCCAACAGGTTCCGGATCTGTCCCGCTTCCGATTTAACTATCAGCGTTAGTTCCTAAATTTGTCAACTTTAGAATATACCAGCATGCATTTATCTTCCCTTTTAGATCGTTTCAGTGAACCAGAGACTTTGCGAATGGCAAAATTAGGCCGCGAACTTCGGGCCAAAGGACTCGATATCGTTGACCTTAGCCTGGGTGAGCCTGATTTTGATACACCGGAACATATCAAGGAAGGAGCCAAGAAGGCGATCGATGAGAACTGGAGCCATTATACACCGGTATCCGGCTATCTGGAACTGCGCGAAGCAATCTGTCATAAATTCAGAAGAGACAATCAGCTGGAATACAAACCCGAGAATATAGTGGTTTCTACCGGTGCCAAACAAAGCCTGGCGAACGCAATTCTGTCGTTAATTGAAAGTGGTGACGAAGTATTGATCCCAACACCTTTCTGGGTAACCTACGCGGCTTTGGTACAATTGGCGCAAGGTGAGGTGAAACTGCTGAAAACCTCGTTGGAAAATGAATACAAGATCACGGCCGAAGAGCTGGAAGCCGCAATTACGCCCAAAACCAAATTATTCATTTTCTCTTCGCCCTGTAACCCCAGCGGTTCCGTATACAATAAAAACGAACTGGAAGCATTAGCAAAAGTATTTGAAAGAAACCCTCAGGTATTTATCATTTCGGATGAGATCTATGAGTATATCAACTTCATAGGCGGACACCAGAGTATTGCCCAATTCGATTACCTGAAAGACCGCACCATTATTATCAATGGCTTGAGCAAGGGCTTTGCCATGACGGGCTGGAGGCTCGGTTATATGGCGGCACCGGTTGACATAGCCAAAGCCTGCGATAAACTTCAGGGCCAGTTTACCAGTGGCACCAATGCCATTACGCAGCGGGCCGCGATCACCGCGCTTACATCTACACTGGAACCTACTCAGGTCATGGTCCGTGAATTTGAAAGAAGGAAAAAACGGATCATTGAGCTGATGCACACGATACCCGGGTTCCGTTTTGCTGAACCGGATGGAGCCTTTTATGCCTTTCCCTGTGTAGATTATTATTTTGGGAAAAAGGATGGAGATACTATTATTCAGAATTCCGACGACCTGTGTATGTACCTGTTGAACAAAGCTCATGTTTCTACTGTAACAGGTGCTGCCTTCGGCGATGGGCAGTGTATCCGGATTTCATTTGCCAACAGCATGGAGAATATTGAGAAAGGCTTTGAACGGATCTCGGCCGCGTTGAGCAAATTGAAGTAGGTTATCCTTTAGTGCTGAGCATTATTAAATGTTCGTGCAGTTTTAAGACCTGCGGAAGAACCAGTTCCTGTTCATTATTACGGATCTCGAAATCGCATAGCTTGATTTTCAGATCGGAATCGATCTGTTTGTTCATCCTGTCTAGCACCTGCTCCCGGGTAGCGCCATCCCTGTCCATAACGCGTTTCATGCGTAACGCCTGCGGTGCACTTACACCAATCACATAATCAAGATCAGCCACGGACCCTGATTCAAACAATAAGGCGGCTTCTTTTATAATGTAGGCTGCCTTCTGGCGAGCCATCCAGTTTTTTGCATCCCTGATCGTCAGCGGATGAACCAGATTATTCAGTAGCGTCAGTTGATCAGGGTCACTGAAAACCTTCTCAGCCAGCAAGGCGCGGTTCAATCGTTCGTTCACATAGATATCCGTACCGAAATGCTGCTTCATTGCCACCATCAGCTCCTTATCCGTATGGTAGAGTTTTTTGGTGGCTTCATCCGCATAGTAAACAGGTACCTGTAACAGCTCGAATATCTTTGCCACTACAGATTTACCAGAACCAATTCCACCGGTTAAGCCAATTTTAAGCATGCTGTTTCATGAAAAATCCGGAACTAAAGCTCCGGATTTTCTTATCATTTACAGGTTTTATTATTTTTTTTCAGAAGCGGGCAGGGTAGCCGCTTTGTTCAACTGATTGGTCCATTCCATGGAAATGGCGCTCTTTTCAATTTTGATATAACTACCGGGGTTGATCTCCAGGCTTAGTGTACCATCCTCATTCACTTTATTGATGTTACCATGAATACCGGCTATCGTTACGATCTTATCACCTTTCTGCAGGTTATCGATAAATGATTTTTGCTGCTTGGCTTTTTTGGCCTGCGGACGAATAAAAAATAGCCAGAAAACGACGATCATTAATCCAAGAAAAACGAATTGAATGGATCCGCCACCACCGGCTGCTTGTAATAGATACATATGTTATAATTGAAAGTTTACTTTATTTTTTAGGTACAACGGTAACGGTGAATCCCAGCATGTTGTCGACGTCATGGTTCTTGTTGCGGTTGTTGGCCATAACATAAACCTGTTTTTGGTGGGCATGGGTCTGACCGTTGCTGTCAAACTTTGCCTTGATAATTCCCTCGCCGCCCGGTGCAATGGGTTGCTCCGGTTTTTCCGCTACCGTACAGCCACATCCGGGTCTTACAGAAGAAATAATCAGAGGCCTGGTACCGGAGTTTTTAAATTTCCAGGCTATTTCTGCAACCTGGCCTTCTGTGATCTCACCCAGGCTTTGGTTAACCGAATCGATCCACTCTATGGTAGTATAGTTAGCCGTATCGCTAAGGGCGGCCTGCGTAGCGGAGTCTTTGGCTTTTTGATCCAGCGTGCTCGTTTTCTGATCGTTCTCTGCACAGGAGAACAGGATCACTCCAAGAATAATGATGATCGGGTATTTCATGATACTACGTTTGAAGGTGCAAAAGTAATCGGAAAATACATCACGCTTTCTTAAAGTCGGTTTTATGCAACTTATTTTGCTGAACCAGCTCCTTGTGAATATTATCGAGTATACCGTTTACGAACTGGCCGCTTTGCTGCGTGCTGTATTCCTTGGCGATATCGATATATTCATTGATGGTCACCTTGGGAGGGATGGTTTCGAAATACAGGAATTCGGCAACCCCCATACGCATGATGATCATGTCCAGAGCGGCAATACGTTCGGCATCCCAGTTTTTCAGTTTAGGTACGATCAGCGATTCCAGATGCTCCTGTTTCTCCAGTACGGTGGCTAACAAGGTTTTGGCAAACTGCCATTTATCGGCACTCATCACCTCCTTGAAATTTGCCGTATTGGGTTTTTGCAGTAATCCGGAAACCAGTTGTATCACCATATCCGCATCATCGTCCCAGTTCATATAATGCTCTTCCAGGTGACTGATGAAACTTTCGTTGGGAAGTAATAAATCATTGAAAATGAACTCCAGGATCTCTTTTTCCTCTTTGCTGTTTCTTTCCGGTGAGGCAATATAGGCTTTGTATTGCGGGGATCCGGCAAGCTGCAGGTATGTCTTCTTAACCAGTTCCTTATCCAGTTGCTGATCGGGTTTTGACTTTCCTATTTCCAGCTGAAAGCCGGCGTCTTCTTTGATGCGCCAAAGCAATTCATTACCGGCGATCTTGGTATTTACAGCCAGATCCTCGGCAGAAGGCAAATGCTTGGACGACCTTACATAAGAGTCCTTCTCCGCATAATTGGCAACTTCTGTCAGAAAATAGGTGATATAGATAAAGAGGTCACGTGACTGGTCGAAATGGCGCTGCAGTAATTTTATGGGCTCACCCGGCTTCACACTTTGTTCCAGGGTACTCAATGTATAAATGGTCTGCATCACTTTTACCCGGATATTCCTTCTGCTAATCATTGTCAAGAACTATTTGAGCGGGCGAAGATAGGAATGTATCAAGTCCTAAAAAAGGAATTATCTGATCAGCGTAGCCGTTCCCCGCATCGTCCGCTGCTGCTTGGTGTCGCGGTAAATGAAGCTCAGATACCAAACATAGGTACCACTGGCCTGTGGAATTCCCTTAATGGTTCCATCCCAGCCCTGCCGCCAGTTTTTGGTCTGGAAGATCAGTTGTCCCCAGCGGTTGAATACCTTGAATTCCAGGTTCTCCGCTTTAACAGCATTCAGGGGGTACAAACGGTCGTTCAATCCATCATTATTAGGCGTGAAAGCGCTGGGAACAGCAATCAAACAGCTGCTGTAAATGGAGACCGGTTTCTGAACGGTTTTCTGGCATCCGATACTATCTGTTATGGTATACCGAACTAGAAATGCTCTCGTAGCGGCAGGTTGTGCATAGGCATGGGTCGGGTTCGCATCCGAACTACCGCCTCCATCGCCGAAATCCCACTGGTGCTGCAAAGCAATACCCTGCGCCAGGCTGGTAAAGGTGATGGCCTCGTTCGGACAATTATCTTCAAATACGCTGAAGTCAGCTTTGAGTCCATTGGTGAGCGCTACTGATTGAGTGCTGGTATCCCTGCAAAATCCATTATCAACGATCAGTCGGATGGATTTCGTGGTAAAGAACTGGTAATATGCTTCCGGATTCTGATTGGTGCTGGTCTTATTTTCATCCAGTTGCCAGCTCCAGCTAGTTACTCCGTGGGCACCATCGTGAAAAAAGCGCACCGTATCGGCCGTGCAGCCATAAGACTTCATATACGTAAAGGCGGCATTGACCGTATCCATAACATTAAAGGGCAGGAAGGCTCCGGCTGGGGTTTCGGTAGTACACTCATCCAGAAGGGTATTTCCATCTGTTCCGGTCTGCAGTATAATCCGGAAACTGCCTGCATCGCTTAAGGGCCTGGAAAGGTTTACGAAGATCTCTTTAGTTGTTCCGCTGCTGCAGCTTCCTGCTGCCGAAACGACCGTGACCGGATAGGATCCCATTACAATAAAATCTGAGCCGTTAGCGGCAATACTGGAACAGGCTATCGGTTTGCGGAACACCAGTCTGAGTTGCCGGGGATTGCATTTCGGCTTTTCCAGGCTATCCATGGGTGTGGGAACCTTGGCATAAATGGTAAAATCCGTTTTGGCTGATACAGGCATGGCATTATCGCAATAGTCGAGCAAGGTATTTCCATCAGCACCCTTTCCGGCCACAATGGAATAAGAACCGGGAGCCAGAGGGGCTGATAATTGGATCTCCAGGGAGTCGGTGTCAAACCCTGTTGCGCATCCGATTCCCTTGACCGAGGTGATGCTGGCAGCGGCCGGACTCAGTGAAAAATCTGACCCATCTGCGGCCAGGCTGTTACACCGGATGCCTTTATTCAGTTTGATACGGATCACATCTCCGCCGCAATTGGCTTCCGATGTTTTAAAGGCCGGAATGGTCTCATCCGTTATAACGGCCGTACCGCCACCGAAAGAAAGATCATAACCGCTCTGTGACTGTGTGAAATGAGAGATCAATAGTAAATAGTTGTGTCCCGCCTGGATAACGGGCATTTTACTGAACAGCGGTTTTCGGAGTCCGCCACATACAAATTGCTGGGTTCCTGCGCTGGAAGCACCGGTATACCCGGTTTCTCCGCTCCAGTTATTGGCGATTACCAGGCTGCCGTCCGTATAGATCCGCTCCGGATCGATCAAGGTAACATCATATAATTCCCAGTCGTAATCATCATCAATATTCTTGGGCGTAATCAGGAAGCCTAGGGTGCCGTCCTTATAGCAATTGAACTTATAAAAGAAAGGATTGACATCTGCCAGTCCGTCGCCCCGGCATCCGGGGTAGGGAAGGGCTCTTCCTCCGCATATAGGCACCGTAGTCTGGGTAAACGTACTGGTACCGCAGATCGGGAAGGCGCTGGAAGGAGTCTGACCGGGCCCGGTACAGGGCTGCGCTGACACATGGATGGAAAGGCAATAAAAAAAGAATAGGCAGATAAACCTCATAAGCTGGTTACTGTTCCCTTAGGGAGTCCTTTTCAGGCTAAAACGCTGCAAAGGTAATTGTATTACGTCTACGGACGGTTTGCCGGGACTAAATGACAAATAGGACAGAAAATGTCAAAATGTTAGCCGGGTATGTCGTACTTCTTTACAAAACGCAGGCGGGGACTGAAATTTTTACCGGTTCTGACCTAGTGGCATACAATTCGCCTACCTTTGCGCACCCTGCCCGCCGTGGTGTTCCAGGCGGCGCAATTCGGACAATTCATTTCATTAAACCAAAAATTCATAAACGTATGGCTAACAAAGTAAGTGTTACCCCTCTACACGACCGCGTGATTGTGAAACCTGCCGCAGCTGAAGAGAAAACAGCCGGAGGAATCATTATCCCAGACACAGCAAAAGAAAAACCACAACGTGGTGTGGTGATCGCTGCCGGACCCGGCAAAAAAGATGAGCCTGTAACCGTTAAAGAAGGAGATAGCGTGCTTTACGGCAAATATGCCGGTACGGAAATCTCAATCGAAGGCCAGGATTACCTGATCATGAGAGAGAGCGACATTCTCGCTATTGTTTAAGCCGGATGCGAACTGGCAATTGTAAAATTTATTCATTCAAAAATTAATTATTAATCATATGGCAAAACAACTGTTTTTCGAAACTGATGCCCGCAACAAGATGAAAAGGGGTGTTGATGTTTTAGCAAACGCTGTAAAAGTTACCCTGGGTCCTAAAGGCCGTAATGTGGTGATCGAGAAAAAATTCGGTGCGCCTGCGGTTACCAAAGATGGTGTAACGGTAGCCAAAGAAATTGAACTGGAAGACGCTATCGAGAACATGGGCGCACAAATGGTGAAAGAAGTAGCTTCCAAAACAGCCGATGTGGCTGGTGACGGTACGACTACTGCTACCGTTCTGGCTCAGGCTATTATCACGGAAGGTCTGAAGAATGTGGCCGCCGGTGCTAACCCGATGGATCTGAAACGCGGTATTGATAAAGCAGTGAAAGTGGTGGTCGAGAACCTGCGCTCTCAATCTCAGACTGTTGGTAACGACAATAAGAAAATAGAGCAGGTTGCTACGATCTCAGCTAATAATGACAGCGAGATCGGAAAGCTGATCGCTGAAGCAATGGAAAAAGTTTCTAAAGATGGTGTAATCACTATTGAAGAAGCAAAAGGTATCGAAACTACCGTAGATGTAGTGGAAGGTATGCAATTCGACCGTGGCTATATCTCTCCTTACTTCGTTACCAACAGCGAAAAAATGGAAGCTGAACTGGATAATCCTTTTATCCTGATCTATGACAAAAAGATCAGCAGCATGAAAGATATCCTGCATATCCTGGAGAAAGTGGCTCAGCAAGGTGCTCCTTTGCTGATCATCTCTGAAGATCTGGAAGGTGAAGCCTTAGCTACACTCGTAGTGAACAAACTGCGCGGCACGCTGAAAGTAGCGGCTGTAAAAGCGCCCGGATTCGGCGACAGAAGAAAAGAAATGCTGCAGGATATCGCTATCCTTACTAAAGGTATCGTGATCTCTGAAGAGCAGGGTTACAAACTGGAGAACGCCGACCTCACGTATCTGGGTAAAGCAGAAAGAGTGGTGATCGATAAAGACAATACAACAGTAGTAGGCGGACGTGGAGAAAAAGAAGCGATCAATGGCCGTATCAACCAGATCAAATCTCAGATCGAGAATACGACTTCCGATTACGATCGTGAAAAATTACAGGAACGCCTGGCCAAACTGAGCGGTGGTGTGGCTGTGCTGAATGTAGGCGCTGCTACAGAAGTGGAAATGAAAGAAAAGAAAGACCGTGTGGATGATGCCCTTCACGCTACCCGTGCTGCGGTTGAAGAAGGAATCGTTCCGGGTGGTGGCGTTGCCTATGTTCGCGCTATCGAATCCCTGAAAGATATCAATACTCTTAACAATGACGAAGCTACCGGAGTTCAGATCGTTCGCCGTTCTCTGGAAGAGCCGCTGCGTCAGATCGTTGAAAACTGCGGTATTGAAGGAAGCGTTGTGGTAAACAAGGTTCGCGAAGGTAAAGCGGATTATGGTTTCAATGCTCGTACAGAGCAGTATGAGAACCTGATCGCTGCCGGAGTCATCGATCCTACGAAAGTGAGCCGCATTGCCCTTGAAAATGCTGCTTCCATTGCTGGTATGCTGCTGACTACGGAGTGTGTGGTTGCCGATAAGCCAGAGCCTAAGGCTGCCGCTGCACCAGCGGGTATGCCTGGAGGTGGAATGGGAATGGATTATTAATTTCCAGCAACACAATACAAAAGGACCCTGCTTTTACAGCAGGGTTTTTTTATGCCTAATAAGTTGTTAAGGGAAAATCATCTCTGGATTAATCTGTATTTTTGCGGCGCCTCAGCAGAAGTTAAACAGGACCAATATGAGAAAGACTATATCCTTTTTTATCAGCATTTTACTGGCCTCTGTCGTACAGGCGCAACAACCCGGTCCTTCTGCCGGTCTGGCTTCTAAAAAAGGAGTTCTGTACTTTGCGTTTGGAACGAACCGTTCCTTTTATTCCAAAAGCGATATTCATTTCA
>DATAHC010000190.1:0-3264 GCA_036263415.1 Flavisolibacter sp. | reverse complement strand
ATCGAAAGCCAGGCTGGTAAAGGATTATTTCAATTCTGAAGAGAAGGCTTCTTAAATAATTCGCGTAATCTTTATCTCATCGGCTTAATCCCAGCCTGAACGAGTCAGTCGGGCAGATGTGATTAAAAAGAAAAGGGGCCAGAATGGAAATTCAGCCCCGTTTTTAAAATCCAATATCCTATGAAAAACCGAGATAAAAATACTACTATTTACTACATAACCTATACGTAAATACCACAAATTTTAAAATATTATTGGCCGCTCTAAAGCAAAAAAAATCCCGCTGAAGCGGGACTTTTTTTATTCGTTTCAGACTATTAATAAGACCACAGGTCCTGCTCATAGTTGAAGATGCGTTCTTTGATATTATCACCTTCCAGAAGGGCCAGGATCGGATCCTTGATGACCTGACGGACGGTTTTATTATACGGGTTGTCAAGGGTTGATTTCACGATGTAGCTGCTGAACATGCGGCTCTCGAACAACTCTTCCCAGGTCATACGTCCATAACCCATATTCTTTGGATTATATACTTCATATTTGGCAAGTGTTGGTCTAAGGTCAGGGTAATACACCCAGAACAAAGGAGTTACGCCTCTTTCGGTTTTACCATCAGGACCATACTGAACTTTCAAAGGTGCAATACCCAGGATACGAACAAACATCCGGCTTGCCTCACGGTCGAAGATCCACTCTTCCTTTATACGGAATTTGATGATATCATCCGGGTTGAAAGAAGATTCCACCACCTGGTATTTTACGATCTTATTCGGGTCGTTGATGTCTCTGATCGGCGTAGTATCGGCCTGGCCGCCACCTAAAGAAGACATTACATCTTTAGACTGCATCGGCGTGGTAAAACGGTCATCTTCCGCACTGAAGGCCGTTACATCGCCTTTTTTCACCGCATTCAGCAGAATGCTGAAAAAGCGCTGGTCACCATTATCATCCTCCGTTCTGTAGCGGAACACCTGGTTCATTTTTTCACGCAGGTCCACTTCTCTCCATACTTTCTCCGTGAAAAGGGCATCATCCCATCTCAGGTGCTCGTAAGGAAGCGGTGTACGGTCGCTGATGAAGCTTTTGTCAAAAGCAGCGTCCGGACGCAGTGATTTTTTGATCACCGTATCAGATGCGGTGCTAGGCGCCTTTTCGATCGGAATATTACCGTAAGGATTATATCCGCTCGGTGGCTGGGTATTGTTGGTTTGCTGCTGCTGGTTGTCTTGTCCAGCTGGCGGAGTGGAACCCCGGCGGCTTCCCCGGCGCTGCGCATCGGCGTTCATAGCCACGGCAGCGAAGAAGAACAGCAAAGAGATTTTTATTATGCGGCTTTTCATTTCAAGCGATTTATCTCAGGTTATAAAATATGGATGGTAGTTTTCTGCTTTTTCCATCAGGTCCCATTGCCCTGATACCTTCAATAGATACCAGACCACCAGCCTTCAGTTTCTTTAATACTCCCAGTGCTTTGGCATCCCAGGTATTACCGTTTACAGTAGCTTCTGCAATGTCACCATCTTCCGTATCGCCTATGATGGAGAATTGGGTAACGGTATATTTCAGATCCAGCGGGAAGTCTTTGATATAAGCACCGACACCGGACTGAGCTTTGAAAGCATTCACGTTTATGTTATCACCGCTTGCATAACCACCTACTGTAGCTACAGGATCAGGGATCGTGCGTACACGGAATTCAGATACACCGGCTACTTTACCCTCTACCGCTACACTGATCTTTGCATTATCCGTAATTGAATTTACGAAGACATTGTATTTGCCGGGTCCGGTCTTTTCCAGACGGCCACCGCCACCAACAATACTAACAGCTACCTTATCGTCACCGCCACCACTGGCAGCTACCGTGATCGGGTTTGGAACCCCGATGTAAAGCACGTTCATTTTATCAAGGGCAATAGAGGCATTGGCCTGTCCTACCGTATATTCTACATTGTACGTTCTTGTCTGAGGCTTGCCATCCTGGTCAACGAAGGCTACGGTTACCGGAACGGAGTGCGAACCTATACCACCTGAAGCCATTTTGTACGTGGCCATTCCGTTCTCGCCTGGCTTGATATTAGAACCACCGATTGTGATGGTAGGCACCTTTTGCTTGCTGAAAGCACCCAGACCGGCAGTGATCTCCAGTTCCTGTCCAGGCATCAGGTATTTGGAGTTTTGTCCAACGATCGCTTCGAAAGCGTCGAACTTAACTTCCACCTGACCTACCTGCTGATGACAGAAAGCAACCACTTTGTTTTCAGACGTTTTCACGTCATTCTGGAATTTACTCAAAATGGTGATGGCGGCTACAGTAGGCACCATATGGAAATAAGCGGCTTCCCAGGTCTTGTTGCTTTTGTTCTGTACTTTAGGCATCGATACATCCACCTGTAAGGAATTTGCAAATTCTCTTGCAATAGCGGGATCGATTGCCAATAAGCTTGTTTTGTAATTGGTCAGAATCTGCTGCAGTTTCTTTCCTTCGCCTTCTTCCACCATGATGCGGGTGGCGATATCCAGGTTATCCTGCTTAAAGGTAGAGTCACCGTTCTTCACCGGATCGAAACCAGATTCCTTCAGAATCTTGTTTCTCATGCTCTGGATCTCGTTATAGGTAGTAGAAGTCAATTGCTGGGCCTTTAACGCGTTTGCATACCAAATCTTTGCTTTTTCAGCTTTGGTTGCATCGGTGGTAAGTCCCTGTAAAGAGGCCATGATCGTATTGGTAGAGGTATTGACCGTACCATTGGTACCGATCAGACTGCTGTCTACTATTTTAAAGGCGTTCAGAATCTCGGCTGATACGTTCAGGGCCAACATCGCTGTTAACACCAAATACATCAGGTTGATCATCTTCTGCCGCGGCTCTGCTGGTAGTGCCATAAAGGTTCAATTATTTAGTCGCTTTAGGAATGGTTTTTCAGTATAACGTTTGGCTGATTGGATTATTATCTGCCCTGCATAGCGGTTAACATATTTCCGTAAATGCTGTTCAGACGGCCCAGGTTGTTGGCTAAAGAACCAATCTGCTCCTGAACTTTTTTAGCATCAGCAGCACTGTTGGTCATCACATTAGCTGTTTCAGCCAATTTACCATAGAACTGGTTCAGCGCTTTCATATGGTTATTGCTTTCCTGCAGTTCCAGTTCATAGATCGTGTTCAGGGAAGACAGATTCTTTGTCAGCACCTGGATCTGATCATGGAAAACCTTTGCACTGTCAGAAGCTGCATTAAAGGCACCTACTGAGTTGGCAGCATTC
>DATAHC010000189.1:0-2954 GCA_036263415.1 Flavisolibacter sp. | reverse complement strand
ATGTACGCCTCTGGTGAAAGTGTAGCGAAGCAATCTAGCTTGGACTTACCTTAACGAAGTACTGACCGCCTTATCGACCTGGCCGTCATTGCGAGGAGGAACGACGAAGCAATCCCCTGCACCTTCAGAGTGCCTTGCAGTCAACAACGCTTCAAAAAGCAAACCCCTTATAAACATAAGGGGCTTGATCTGATTAGTAATCCGTACCAGTATGAAAATGAGAGGCAAAACTAGGAAGTGAAAATTTGTATCTCTGTCAACCTATTTACAGTACGCAAATAATAAAGGTCCGGCACGTGGCCGGCCCTTTATCCTATTATCGCTTACCGGGTCCTCCCTTCCCCAGCATAAATTGGTTTAATACTTCTGCCATAGTGAACTTAATAATACCATCTATTTCAGCAGCGGTGAACACACCGTCAAACTGTGGTTTCAGTTCCGCGCTGATGTTGGATTGCATGTCTGTTAAGTAGACAGGAATGTCTTTTCTAACGAGCGCCGCATGGAGATGTATGAGATTACTCAGCATCTGGGCATGAAGCACCCTGCGGCAGGCTTTTTTCAGCCGCCTCTTTCGGCCTGCTCTTTTCAGCAGACCATATAGATTGATCATAGCTTGTACTTTTTTTAAATGAAGAAATAAGTTTTACGTAGGAACATGGAAGTGCTGCAACAGCAGTCTTTCAAAAGATAGTGGAGCTCATGAGCTATAATTAAAATTAGGGGAGTGGGAAGAAGCGAATGGACAAGCAGTATACTATTGGTAGGGCACAAGTATGATTAAATACAATACCAGTACAAATTCTTGGATGATTTGTCGCCTGCCGTCATTTTGAAAAAAATAGCAGTACTAGTTTAGGTGAAAGAATCTGTCTTCATGAAAAAAATCAAATGGCCGATGGCCTTAGTAGTAGTTTGCTTTATAGCCTATGCCTGCAAAAAGAATAATGATAATAAGAATCAGGCAGCGAATCAGAAAACAGAAACCGCTACAGCATCAGGTAACATTTTAAGTCTTGATGCAACTTTTACAAAGAATACAGGAAGCCCAATCTCAAAAGACTCTGCCTTGAAATGGATGGCTGCCTACGGAAGCAAAATGGCAAGCCTTACGTCCTACTCATCGCTGACTAAAAATTGTGTATTGAATAGTAAGGACCTGATGAATATTCTCAAAAACCCTGATTGTGTGGGAATATCTTTTTATCATGGGCTGGATTCTATGAATAGATGGGTGGTAATGCCATTCGGAGTAACAGCTTCCGGAAGTCTTATCAAAGCGATCAGTATTCCTACTCCTTATGGATATATTACAATGGATCAGGCAAGGAAGATGAAAAATGCCTATGCAGTCATTTCTTCATCCAGTATACAGGCCCAATACCTCGGGTATAACACCTTTGACCGGTTGATCAATAAGGGGAAAGCGGAATGGATTGCTATTCAGAATGGCCTGAAAATTAATGGCGAGGCGCTGATTTTAAGCAATGCGAATGATACGGCTGGGATAACCTATGAAGATGAAAGCCGGCCTTGTCCTCCCTTTTGTTTGCAAGGCTCCCTTTTTTAAATAAATCAGTTTACATAAAAGCGGCCTTATGTCTGGAATAATCGTATTGCTATCGTACTGTGCATTTATTTTCCCAATCATTCCTATTATTATATTTTTTATCTCCGCTGATACAAAGGCTAAGACAACAAGGGCAATTCTGTACTTATCAATAGCTTCTTTGTTATCTGATAGCATCAATGAGATATATGTTAGGTCCGGCCATAAAGGTTATATCGTTTACAATATCTATTTCCTGGTAGAGTGTGGGCTGCTGATTTATTTGTTTTTCATTATTGGAACCATAAAGAAAGAGTTAGCTGCAATTGCAGCTTTTTCGTTTCTCTTACTTTTCGCGATAGTATCCCTTTATTACCAGAACATCCATACCTATCAGAATAGTATTCGATTATTAGGGTCATGTTTTTTCATTATATGTGGACTTTCATTCTACGGTAAGTTTAATAAAGAACTTCCTGTAGATAACCCCTGGACCTATGACATCAACTGGTTCGTATTTGCAATCACGCTATATTATACACAAGGCTTGGTAACATTTGGAATAAGCAGGTATGTTTTTGAGAACATGCCTTCCAATTATGGTATGAACGTTTGGTTGTTACACTTGATTACAGATTTAATAAAGAATATCCTCTTCAGTATTGGTCTGTACTATTCAAGAACCAAAGACTAAAATGAATAATCTTCACATGAATACATCATTTGAGACCCTGGTATATTTTCTTGCTAATTTTTGTTGGGTACTGCTAGTATTGATTGGTATCGGTATTTGGGTAAACAATAATGTAAGAAGTAGAAAAAACAGAATACTAAAAGTTCTGCTGAAAAAAGACGATGAAGTTGAACATCAGCGCGAGTTAGTTATGGCCCTCGTTGGTTCTGGCGAAAAGCGGCAGGAGTATTTTGCTTCCATATTGCACCAGGATATTGGTAATCTCTTGTCGCTGAGCACCATGCAGGTGGGTACCTTCCTCGAGGACATCAAGGATGACATGGATCCGGAAGACGTGGATTTAATGAATGAAACGGTCGATCTGATGAAGCTGACCCAGACCAAATTGCAGAACTATTGCTACCACCTCTCACCAATATTGTTACCCCTCGGCGGACTCGATATGGTTCTTGACATGCTATTGCGCCTGGAGTGCCATAAAAAGAACATTCAACGCATTGTGTTCCTAAACCAGCCGAAGGTACGAATAGGCCTGGGGCAGGAGCTGATCCTCTACCGCATGGCGCAGGAAGTGGTTAACAATATTGTGAATCATGCCAAGCCCGAACACATCCACCTCAGCCAGCGCTACGAAAAGGAAATTTACTCCATCACCATTTTCCATGATGGCCAGGGTATCGATCAGAAACAATTTGAAGCGTACAGCCGGCA
>DATAHC010000188.1:0-9789 GCA_036263415.1 Flavisolibacter sp. | reverse complement strand
ATGGCCGTTAAAAGATCAGACGGATCAAAAGGCTTTGAAATATAATCATCGGCACCAAGCGACATCCCTCTCCGCACCTCCGTAGCTTCGGCTTTTGCCGTCAGAAAGATGAAAGGCGTGCGCTGGAGTTCCGGATTCTTTTGAACCATATGCAGCACACCATAACCATCCAGTTCCGGCATCATGATATCGCAAAGTATGAGATCAGGCTTATGGGTCAGCGCCTGCGCAACGCCCTCTTTACCATTAGCGGCTGTCATTACCTGATAGTGTGAAAGCTCCAGAAGCTCCGCGGTATTTTCCCGGATCTCCGGATTATCTTCTATTACTAATACCTTTTTCATCCGTAGTGGTTTAAAATGATAAAAAAGGCTACAACCTTATGGTATAAACTACCTGAAAGTTATTGTTGTGGCCGTAGTGCACGCTGTGCGTAGGGTATCGATTAGCAGTGAAAGCACTTTAAAGATAAAACATTGTTCAGTTTTTTCCAATAGTACGGATACATGTATTGAACAAACCGGGATAATAATTACAGGAGCATTCAGAACCAGCTTGCTGATGTTTATCAGTTAATTCTCTATTTCAGATCATTACCCTTTAAGCTGTGGGTATGTAATCTTGCAGACTAAACAAATGCCATGTTCGGAACGCTTACAGATCAGCAGATAAAAACCATGCTCCAGTCGCAATTGATCGGAAGGATCGGTTGCCATGCAGACGGCCTTACCTATGTGGTGCCGATCAGCTACGCGTATGATGGCGCGTATATCTATTGCCATACGGAAGAGGGTAAAAAGACCGCTATGATGCGGACCAACCCCAAGGTTTGCTTCCAGGTTGACACAATGAAGGATATGGCAAACTGGGAAAGCGTCATTTTGCAGGGTGTATTTGAGGAGCTGAAGGGAAAGGAAGAAATCAACCAGGCCATGCACACGCTGGTCAGCCGGTACCTGCCAATGGTTTCCAGCCTTACCACTCATTTAGGTAAGTTCTGGCCCTTCCGCCAGGAGGATTACTCGGGTATGGATGGAATCGTGTTCCGGATTCGGATCCTGGAACAAACAGGTCGCTTTGAATCGTCCGGTGCCTCTCCTGCCATGGCCGGATAAATGGCGAGCTTTTCACACGATACATTACATCATGTATCTTTTAAGAAAAGAAACCCTCATGATCCGGAGGGTTTATTGTTATGGACGGATGCATGCTGTTATACTACTGCGAAAATTCGGACCGCCTGGTAATGGCTTCCTGTATAATTTGTAAAAGCTCCTCTTCCGTAAAGGGCTTCTTAAGAAAGCCGTTGGCAACCTTGATCAGGATCCGGTGTATGTCAGGACTGGGAGAGCCTGCCGAAAAGAAAACGATCGGGATTTTGGAAATAAAGACGTCTGCCTTAGCCAGCTTTAGAAATTCGTAGCCGTCTGAATCCGGCATCATCATATCGCAGATCACTACGTCGGGCTGAAAGATCCTGGCCATTTCGAAGCCTTCACGGCCATTTTCAGCAGCCCTTACTTCATACTGCCGCAACTGAAGCAATTCGCTGGTATTCTCCCTTATTTCCGCATTATCCTCAATAATGAGAATCTTCTTCATGGAACAAAACTAGTTTTCCCGATGCACCTAAATTATGAGTTTGGTCAGTTGAGGAACTATTAACAGGCAGTATTCAGGAATCACGATATCGGGGCATCAGCAGGTGGAAAACGGTTCCCTGGCCTTCTTCACTTTCAAAATGAATGGACCCCTTTAGTAGCTCCATATAACGTTTCACGATATTGAGCCCCAGGCCGGTACCCTGGATATTGACAGCGTTATTGGCCCGGTAGAACTTTTCAAAAAGATGCTGCTGCGCTTCTTTGGGGATGCCGATCCCCTCGTCCCTGATGGAAATGCGCACCGAAGCCGGATCTACCTGCACGTTTATTTTAATCGCCTTTTCGTCAGGAGAGTATTTAATGGCATTGGACAGGAGATTGAGCAATACATTTTTCAGGATCTTCTTATCCTGGCTGATCAGCTCTTCACCCTCATACTGAAACAATATGGTTTGGCGCCGCCGCTTACTCATGCCTTCCATATCTTCTATGGCATCCTGGATGCTTTCCTTCAGATCGAATGTAGTGGCATGGGTTTCCACTTTACCCTGCTCCAACTTTTCCAGGGACAGAAACTCGTCCAGTATATTGGTGAGGTTCTTAACAGACGACCGGATGCGATCCAGGTGCTTGGTTCTTTTTTCCGTCTGTTCGGGCTGCAGGTAGTGTTCTACCAGCGAGGTGCTGGAAAGGATCGCGCTGAGCGGAGTACGGAACTCATGAGAGGCCATGGACACGAATCTGGATTTCATATCGCTCAATTCCTTCTCCCGCTCCAATGCTTGTGTCAGCTCCAGGGTTCGCTCCTGAACTTTGGTTTCCAGTTGCTCATTGCTTTTTACTAATTCTTCCTCCGCCTGTTTCCGGGCCGTGATGTCGTTACGGATGGCCAGGTACTGGTAGGGCTTGCCTTTTTCATTCAGGAAAGGAACGATCGTAGTATCCACCCAGTAATAGCTGCCGTCCTTTGCTTTGTTCCTTAATTCGCCCCGCCATATTTTACCATGAGCGATGGTGACCCAGAGCTCGCGGATAAAGGAAGCCGGATGATACCCGGAATTAATGATCTGGTGATCCTGACCCAGAAGTTCCGCTTTCGAATAGCCGGATATCCTGCAGAAATTGGCATTCACGTGGGTGATGGTCCCCTTCTGGTCGGTAATGGCCACGATACAGGATTCGTCCAGGGCATGTTTATAATCCGATGTTTCCGTCTGGCTTTCCAGGAGGCGCCGTTCAAGGTCTGCCTGGATCTGTAGAGCCTCCAGTTCCTTTTCTGCTGTGATATCGGCAGAAAAGATCAATACCCCTTCTTTTACCGGCTGAAGCCGGAGGTCGAACCATACCGAACTGCCATCCTGTAGCGGAATGTGATCGGTAAGCCGTTCCATGGAACCGGAGGATAAACAGGCCCGGATCCGGGCATACAGGCTCGTACGTTCCAATCCCGGAAAAACATCCGTAATCTTTTTTCCTGTCACATCGGAAGGACGGATCTTCGCCTGCTGTGCGGCAGCATCATTCAGATACACAAAGCGCTGATCATTATCGATCAGCTGAACACCTTCCCGCAAATGGTCGAATAAATGATAGTGATCCGGCATCATAAATTGAAATTTCCGCCTCCTTTGCCTCAATCGAAGCAATGATGAAACGGAGCTTGATGATTTTATAAATATAAGGAACGCGGCTGTAATAGCCGGGCTCAGCCTGTTATACTTTTTGTGCATGCGGCCATTGTGTGAAACTAAAAACCCTGCTTTACAGCAGGGCTGTTTTCAGGGCACTATAGCCACACCACCTTAAGGGTCATTGAACGGCCACTTTTTTGGTCGTCATTACTTTTCTGGCCTCTTCTTTTCGTGGAAGCGTGATCGTAAGCACGCCATCCTTATAGCGGGCATCGATCCGTTCCTGCTTTACGTCTTCCGGCAAACTGAAGCTTCTTACGAAAGAGGCATAGCCATACTCCTTCCGGGTATACTTACCTTCCTTCTGCTCCTCCTGCTCTTCCTTCTCTGACCGGATGGTCAGAACATTCCCTTCCACATCAATCTGAAAATCTTCCCGCGTTAGTCCGGGCGCTGCCAGAGACAACTGGTATTTCGCGTCATTTTCCATTATGTTCACGGACGGAACGGTAAGCAGTCCGGAGGAAAACCCCTTGCTTTCCAGCCAATCATTCCAGGGATTGAAAAACTCACTGATGAGTGAGGGTGCCAGCACTGGTCTTGTTAAAGCTCTTGTTGACATATGAACTGATTTAATGGTGATGAAATCGATACAAACCTAAATTCCCGTAGCGGCGCCACACCGGATCCTGATCACTTCAAAGACTGTTTTTCGTCAGTACCACCGTTAGCTTGGGAGTTGCAGGCAAGGCGTTCTACCAGGCTCCCTTTCATTTATTCCGCGCAATGAACAGGGGCAGTTTTACATGCTGCTGCAGGTGATCGGCCATGCTTTGCCGGAAGAACCGGGAAATCCGCCCCCTGTAGTAAGCACCCAGTACCACGATGGTATCTGCTTTCTGGTGACGCAGGTATTTTACGATCTCCTCATCCGGGTAGCCTTTTAGCGTAACATAAACAGCCTGGGGATAATGACGCTTGATGAATTCCTTCAACAGGCGGTTGTCCGGGATATTCAGCGAACCCTCGCCGGGCTTTACGGTTACAATTTCTGTTTCCAGCTCCTTCATATGATCAAACAGGTAACTGAAGGCCCTTGCTGCGTAAACAGACGAAGGTTCTCCGTCATACAGCAGCACCACCTTACCGGCGCGGCGGTACTCGGACGGCACCAGCAGGACCGGGCAATGGACTTCTTCCAGCACATCACGGCAGAAACGAGTGGGAAGCGGTTCGTCGTAGCGGGTCATGGTATCATCAGCCGCCAGGATCAGCAGATCAGCGTAAACAGATTCATGGACCAGTTCCTGGAGCGCTACATTGCGATCCCGGTGAACGGAATAGGTCAGTCCGGCCTTTTCACAGGCATTCCGAAAGATACCGATCGCTTCCTTGCGTATCTCATCATCTCTTTCATTCAGGTGCATCAGGTGGCGGTCGAACGACTCGCCTTCATACCGGGTCATCGCTGCCACGCCATAGCTGTGATGGGTGAGGTCTTCCAGCGATACACCCACCAGGTGCGCCTTTTCCCTGAGTGCAAAATGGATGGCATAGCTCATGGCGCTATCGCTGTATTTCAAGCCGTCAAAGGCTACAATAAATTTTTTCATACCGGCTGTTTAAAATGAGTCATTGTAAAATATTTGATCGTCATGCGATCCCTTTTCCACTCTACCCTAAAGGTCACAATGTATAGGGCATTGATACATGACCCTTATCTGAAGCCGACCTGATTGATATCAGTCCGTATGTAAAAGGATAGCCGGAGCTTGCCGCTGAAACCGTATACTGTCAACCCACTCGTATGCAGAACTATAACTTCGTCCGCCTGTTGAGGCGCGCCACCTTTTTCTGGCTGCTGTTCATACCCGTCATCATTATCAATGGCTTTGTCAGAGATCTGGTCTATAAGCCTTATACCGGCGATTTTACCGCCCACCAGATCAGTACCGTCACTGCAGGCGCTGCCTTCTTTTTACTGGCCTGCTTCTTTTTCAGAAAACACCTGGCAGGATCCACACTTCCCCAGCTGTTTGGCATTGGCTCTTTCTGGGTACTGCTTACCTTCCTTTTTGAAACGGTTGCCGGGCACTACCTATTCGGCACCTCCTGGGAACGCATCTTTCAGGATTACGATCTGGCCTCGGGACATCTCTGGCCCTTATTTCTGCTGCTGGAGCTGCTGACACTTTACGGAGTTTCGGTAACTAATGGTTACCACTTACAGCGTACAAGTGCCACAGAAAAATTCGATCATAACGCTTCCATCTGACCTGCATTATTTCCTTTTCCAACGGGTAGTTCAGGCAAAGAGCCGAATGGTTCTGAAATTCTGTGCAGAGCGATCGTCCTTTGCAGGTGCCAAAACTAATTGCTATGAAAAAGACCCTCCTTCTTTTTTCCCTGACGATCGTATGCCTGTGGCTTCAGGCTCAAAAGACAGGCGTCATCAACCGCCAGGCCACCATTGCTTCAGGAAGAACGGTACTGGACCCGAACGGAGATAATTATACCTCCGCCACCACCAGTGGTTTTGGCACCAGTGATGTTACGAATTCCGAACTGCCCTTTTTTGCCGTACCCTCTTTTTCCATTGAACCTTTCGGCGACCTGAGAAGAGGTCCCAATCATTTATATTCCGATTTCGTTCCCGATAACGGCGATGATGGCGTGTACCTGTACTACTCCGGCACCAACCTCCTGTTCCGTTTCCGGGTAGGGTCTATCATGTCGGGTTCCAAAGGCTATAGCATCCTGCTCGATACCGATGGAAAATTCGGCGCTTCCGGTGCCACTGCCGATCCCAATTACCAGGCGGCTACAACGGGAACCAATGGTAATCCCGGCTTTGAGATTGAAATAGTGCTGGAAACGAATTTCCGCATTGCCATTTATAATGTCGATGGAACCAGTACGCCGGTGCTGGTGAAATCGTATACTAACTGGCAGGATATGTCTCAGGTATCGGTGGCCGGCACATTCGATAACGGAGACCCGGATTTCTTTATTGATTTCTATATTCCTTTTGCCGATCTGCAGGCGGCGCCTTTCAATCTTACTACGAATTCCAGCCTTCGTTTTGCCGCTACTACGGTAATGTCGCCGCAGGCAGCCATCGGCGGACCTAAATCGGATATCTATGGTCTGGCGGATAATGGCTATAAGAATACCAACGACCAATATGAAACCTTTATAGAGGCGCAGCCTCCGGTGAAAATTACGGATGGAAGCTTTGGACCGATGTGTACCAACGCGCCCGTGATCACCGGATCGGTTAGTGTGGGCACAGTATCCGTATCCGGCACCTGGACCAAATCAACTTTGACCGGAGCTGTCGGCACGGCGAATATTACGGTCTACAAAAATGGAGTTTCCGCCGGTACGGTGAATGGAGTGGCTTCCGGAGCTGCCTGGACGCTGAATAACGTAGTGGTGGGAAATGGAGATGTGATCACGGCAAAGGCTCAGGCCGCCGGAGAGTCCATGTGCCTGGTGAGTAATGCGGTTACGGCATCGCTTTGTACGGCGGCCAACCGTCCTTCGCTTCCGGTGCTGACCTGCGCCAATAACTATGGTAAAGGCGTAAGCGGCAGCAATCTCGCTACCGGATGGGTTATTTACGTAGAGAATGTAACACGCGGAACCATTGAGAACAGCACGGCCAACCCTTCCCAGTTTACGACCAGCGGCACCAGCCCGAATATTACCTGGAACTATGCAGGCGGCTGTAATGGCGGCCCGAATATGCCTTCCGGCAGCTATAAAATATATTATAAGAATGCAGCCGGCTGTGTTTCCGAGCCGATCCTGTTTTGCCTGGCCACCGGCTCAGGCGCCTCGAATAACCTTGCCGGAACTTCGGCAACACCGGTCATTACCAGTATTCTCACGCCGGGCGCTTCCACGCTGGAAGGCACGGCAGAACCGAGCAGCACTGTAAGCCTGTACATCAATGGGGTAGCCACTCAAACCGGAACGGCAACCGCAGCGGGCACCTTTAATTTTACCGGCCTTTCCCTGGTTACCAACGACCAGGTCTACGTAAGTAATGTATTGAATACCGGAACGGTAAATACCAGTAAATGCTTTGCCAGCTCCACGGTTCAAACCGTGAACTGCTATACCCAGCCACCCGCTATTACGGTGGATAACAATAATGAGTTTGTAGCCGGTACCCCGGTAACCGGTTATTCTTCCGAACCTGTCGGAACCGTGATCAAAGTATATTCCGGCGCCAGTACGCTGGTAGCCACGACAGCCGTTCAGGCAGATGGCTCCTGGTCAACGGCCAATGCGGGCACCCTTCCGTCCAGCTATACTTCCGTGGCGGCTACCTCCTATTATGCCACAGCCCAAAACGGCACCTGCGGCATCAGCAGCAACTCCGCTACAGCCAGTGCTGTAACGGCTACGGCTACCGGCCGCTGTGGTACGATCACGGGTCCGGTTACAGCCGCCGCTTCCTCGGTATCGGGTACCCTTACCGGGTCTTTCACATCCACCACCGTAACGCTGTACCTCGATGGCATCAGCATCGGCACGGTTTCTACCAACACGGCTGCCTGGGGTCCGATAGCCGTAAATACAACGGGTTCCAACACGCTCTATTCCAATGGCATCCTAACCATTGGCATTAAGGAAACAGGTAAAGGCGAAGTACTGTGCCCGGCTTCTGCGACCACCATTTCCTGTGCTTCCGCACCGGCCAGTCCTATCGTATCGCCAACCAATTATACCGCTACGGCCAATCAATCGGTCAACTATACTATTTCCAATGCGGTGGCCGGCAATTTCTATGGCATTGCCGATGCTTCAACCGGACAATCCCTGGCAACGGGCCAGTGGGCCACTTCCAACGGGAACCTGATCCTTACTACTACCCCGTTCAGTACATCCGGTACGTATAATGTGATCATCAAGGCCACCAATCTGAGCGGACTGAATGTATGCACCTCTACCCCCGCGCAGGCAACGGTAGCCGTCAGCAGCATTCTTCCGGTTCATTTTCTCAACGTGGAAGCACTGCGAAACAATACCGGCGTGAAGGTGAACTGGACCGTTTCGGAAGAAGTAAAGGTGGCCTTCTACAGCGTTGAAAGCAGTGCGAATGGCGCACCGTTCACTGCGATCGGCAAAGTGCTGCCACAGGCTGCCACCAGCGCTATCGGACAGTATACCTTTATGGATGAAAATTCGGGCAGCGGCACTTGGTATTACCGTATACGGGAAGAAGACCGGGATGGCAGCTGGCATTATAGCCGCACGGTAGCCGTGCAGGCAGGCAGTGATCTGACCATCAGCGTATTTCCCAATCCGGTTCAGAAATCGGTTCGGGTAACTACCGGTCCCGGCTTCCTCAATACCCATGCCTTGCTGATGGACCTGAACGGAAAGGTGCTGCAAACGGTACCGATCAGGAGAAGCAGCTTCATGCTGGACCTGTCCTCGTATGCCAAAGGCATCTATTTATTGAAACTGGAAAATAATACGTCCATAAAACTGATGAAAGAATAAAGGAGTTACATTCAGCAAAGAAAACCGATTCGTTCCGATGCGTCTGCTTTGCTTTATCATCCTGGTACTGGTTTCTTTCAAAGGAATGGCCCAGACCCGTATACAGCTCATCTTGAAAAATGGTCAGGGCCTCGAAAGCTTCGATGCCTTCGATCTGAGCCAGAAAGAAAAACAGCAGCTTCCCTATAAGGACACGATAGAGGTAACCTTTCAAAAGAACCAGATCGATTGTTATAATATCCGTTATCATGGCCAGGGGAAAATCTACCGGGAACAGGTGTGGCTGAACCCGGGATCGGTAACAATCTACGCGCACATCAGTGGCGAGGAATTAAAAGTAGACACCATTCTGAACGCACCCGTATATTATCAGGCTGCGGATTTTGCCAAAGCATTCGGAGCATACAAAACAGCAAAGGATACAATGGGCGCCAATACGTATGCCCTGAATGTATTCAAAGAGAACCGTGATAATCCGTTCTCGCTGCTGGCCGGCTATTACTACCTGATGCTGAATCAGAATTCCAGAACAGCCTTATACCAGCTCAGAACCCTATTGCAGGAACAGCAAGGCCGCTTCAGCTGGTTCTTTTTCTACAGCCTTATCGAGGACCGGTTGCAGGCGGTGCTGAATGCCGACCCGGTACAGTTATCGGATTTTCGCTTCTTCAATCGTTCCGGGCAATCCGTTCAGCCGTCTCTGCCACCGGCTGACCGCTATATTCTTGATTTCTGGTTCACCTCCTGTGCCCCTTGCCTCAGAGAACACCAGGAGATCGCAGCACACCTGGAACGGCTGAAAGAAAACAAGGTGGCTGTCATTGGCATTGCCACGGATGAACAGCAGGAAACCTGGAGCCGGTTCGTGAAAAAGAAAGCCTATCAGTGGCAGCAATACCGGGAAGATCCTTCCCAGTCCTTTACCAGGAAACTGGGCATCCGGGCCTTCCCGAATTATGCCATCCTGGATGCTAAGGGTGATATCGTAGGTATGTACAGCAGCTTTACAGATGTGCTGCATGCCCTTCAAATCGATT
>DATAHC010000187.1:0-3260 GCA_036263415.1 Flavisolibacter sp. | reverse complement strand
AGCCAGGGTGAAACCTATATTCAAAGTGATTTCTGGTCGCTTCCCGTGTCCGGTATGACCGGTACGATCAACTCCAATACCAAGGCCGGCTTCGGAGCTTCATACGATGGCGTACCTAATGGCGCCAGTAATCCGGCTCCGGCTTACGGGATCTCGGAATATCTTACCGACGGCATTAAAGGATTGAACATCGGTACCTGCATTGCCAACCTTCCGGCAGGAAGCGTTTCCTTCCTGGTTCAGAACATCCAGCCCTCTTCCATCGGAGACGGCATTCCGGATATCCTGGTCACCCAGGTAGCCGACCCTCCCTCCGGCTCGTATGACCGGTATGAATTTACCGACCAGAATGGCGTGCGTGTCGGGAACTACCTCGATATCATCTTTACCAATATAGCACCGGTGGCCAACTGGACGGCCGACTTTTACGACGTGGTCAATAACCCCATGACCCTTCAGGCCGGCTTTACCCGTACCGACCGCGCTATGCGACTGTGGGCAGCCGACCTGAGCGAGTTAGGAATTACCGCGGCGAATTATTCGCAGATCCGGAATTTTAAGATCAACCTTTCCGGAAACAGTGATGTGGCGTTTGTGGCCTATAATAATCAGAGCTTCAATTTTCAGGGTGCCTTACCGGTACATTTTGAAGATTTCACCGCTCAGAACCAGCCGGACCAGGTAACGCTGAACTGGCACACCAGCTCGGAGAAGGAAGCCGGCGCATACCTTATAGAACGGAGCCGTAACGGTGCGGACTTCCAGCCGATCGGTACGCGCAAAGCGTTTAACCGGATGCAGGGCGCCGCATATACCTTTACTGACCCTGCTCCTCTTTCCGGTACCAGTTATTACCGCATCAGACAGGAGGATCTGAATAAGACCTATGCCTACAGCGCCGTGGTAAAAGTGAACCGGCAGGAGCAGGACGTCTCCCTCCGTCTCTATCCGAACCCTGCACACAGCGCGGTACAGATACTACATCCTTATGCCGGTACCCATGACCGGTTGGCCCTGTTCAATACGTCGGGTGCCCTGGTGAGAATGATCCCCCTTGCTGCGGCTTCCAGGCAAACGACCCTTTCGGTGCATGGCCTGCCCCAAGGGATCTATCAGGTAAAACTGGAGCAGGTTTCCGGAACGTTGCAGACAACACTCGTTGTTCATTAAAAACTGCGCTTCACACTGAGGCTGATATAAAAAAGGTTGGAGCCCTGTTCAGAAAGCTCGGGCCGGTCCGCATAGGTAACCAGGTGCTGCGGAATGGTATAAGCCGGACTGGCAGCCAATTGCCAGCCATTCTTCACAAAAATAATGGGGACAGCTACTTCGTAAGATAAGACCGAGAACCGCCTGACCTGCTCCGTTACCTGGTCTTCTCTTCCCGGTAGGAATAACAGGCCACCCTGCTTTTGGGTATAGGAATGCGCGAACCGCTGGGTACCGAAATAGGTATAAAAGGAAGGGTCTACGATCCAGGCGCTTCTGTCCCTGTTATCGATGCGGATCAGGTGATCCAGTCCGGCGCTGGCGCCCCAGTCGGTCTGCTCACTGAATTTCACATCACCTCCTATATTCAGATTGACCAGCTTTTGCAACCGGGTAACCGACACGCCGGCCTGGCCTTTTAGGGTGGCCTGCACCAATGGGCTGGTAGCTTTATAAAAAGGCCTGGTGAAGTACAAACCGGTCAGCCATTTCTCTGAACTGCGCAGATACCCTGCGGTAGCTACGGTGCCGGCATAGGCCATGGTCTGCCGCGCATTGCTGACGAAGACAGGTGCCGCATTCACATAGAATTTATTGCGGATCCACAATTCCGCCAGGGGAAAGAACCCGGTGCTTTTCAGGCTGTCCGTTCGACCGTAATAATTCAGGTGTGAGTGGTAATTCAGACTGAGTTTAAAGGAAAGGCGATGAACCGAATCATTTTGTGCCAGGCTGGAAAAACGGCATAACAAGGCTATTGCCCAAAGGAGAAGAGGTTTCATACAGTAGGTTTTAAAAAGCCATCCCTGTAAGGGATGGCCGTAAGGGTACGTATCTGAAATTAGTGTTGAGAACCAGTAACCGAAGTTTTGATAGCACTATGGGCTTCGGCGCTTCCCTGCAGTTTGGTTTCTGAAGCTTTGTTCATGGCTTTGGCGGCACCGGCTTCCCCCTGCATTTTAACTTCGGCTGCTTTGTCCAGAGCTGCTGCTTTAGTTTCACGAACCGCCTTTGAGCCGGCAGACCGCGTTTCGTGCGCTTTTTCACTGAGCGGTGCCGGGTTTACGGTCACTGTTGCATCAGCGCTGGTGCTGGAACCTGTGCTAATGGAACCACCATCCGTTCCATGCGCAGCCGTTGCCGTAGTTTGCTGACTGCCGGATACCGCCACTTGTGTGTTCACGCTTTCCTTTGCCGTTGCTGAAACTTCTTTTACTGCCTGCGTGCTTTGATCTGCACTACCCCTTACCACCGATACGGTCGTTGTTTTTACTGCTGCTGCCTGATGCTGCAGAGTACCCGTAGTTTGACGCGTGGCCTGCACTGCTTTAGTAGCTGCATTGGAGGCGGCCTGTGTAGTACCTGTAACATTGATGGATTTACTCACAGTTGCCTGTGTGCTGTTGACAACACCCAGTTGAACTTGTGCAAAAGAATAACTGCCGGCAAGAGCGGCTACGGTTAGCATTACTGCTTGTTTGATTGTTTTCATACTGTTTCGTTATTAAGGTTTCGTGAGAGATAGATGAAAGAAGCCGGAAGAAGTTTAACAGAATGGCTGCTTTTTTTTAACCTTGCTTAACGGGTGAAAAAATAAAAAAGCTTCTACGACTGCAAAGTGGCACCACCGTTTAATAAGGGTTGATACGTTATGGAAATTAACCTTATGACTGTCTGATCAAAGGAACTAAAAAGCCCATCTGAACCATTCAGATGGGCTTTCCCATAAAATGCTATCGATTTTTCAGGAGGTAATGATCATCAGCTTGGCATAATTCAGCATGATCTTTTTTTCTCCGTTCACCTCAAACTTTATAGTGGCGACCGGATTATGAGAGGAGCCTTCCAGCTTGATCACTTCACCGAATCCGAATTTCTGATGCTCGATGCGCATCCCCGTTTCGAGCTTGGAGATATCGCTCGGTATAAAATTGGGCGACGGGACATGCGCCACTTCTTTCGCTTTGCCACCTCCGCTCACCAGCGTTGAGACAAAGCTTCTTTCCTTATTTTCCGATTGACCGGAGCCGCGCTGCATGCGCTCGAATGCA
>DATAHC010000186.1:0-7198 GCA_036263415.1 Flavisolibacter sp. | reverse complement strand
CGCTGGTTATTCCTGCGGCAGTACGGGCAGGTGATAAGCCGCATGCAGATTTTAAAGTGACGCCTGATGATATCTGTGCATCTATGCCTGCTCATTTCGAAGATATCAGTACCGGCAATACAGATCAATGGCTCTGGAATTTTGGTGATAACCTTACCTCCACTGAAAAAGATCCTGATCACGTGTTTGACGGGTTGGGTAAGTTCTCCGTTAGCCTTATTGTATGGAGCAATTCCTGCGCCGATACCATAACAAAAACAGATGTAGTAAATGTAAGACCGCCTATAGCAGGATTTCAGATCATTCATTCCTGTGCGGATAAATACAGAAAAGAATTCATAGACAGGTCGGTTGGTGCAACCTCTTTGTCATGGGATTTTGGTGATGGTACTGTTTCAACGCAACAGAATCCTGTACATACGTATACAAAACCGGGAATTTTTAAGGTAACGCTTTTTGTAACAAATGGAAGTTGCAGTAACGTAAACTGGGGCTGGATTAAAGTAATTGACGAAAAGCCCGTTTTCACAATCAGTAAGCCTGATCCTTGCAAAAGAGAATCGGTAGTATTACAGGGGCAGGGTATGAACAACAACAATATTGCTGAATGGACCTGGGATTTTGGTGATGGGTCATCCAGTCATGAGCAGGGAAGCTCCCGTCATGCTTTTGCAGAAGCAGGTTCCTATATGGTTACATTGACTATTACAGACAGTTTGGGTTGTCAAAGCAGCCGTCAGACACGAATTACAGTAAGCGGGCCAAAGGCTTCATTCCAGCCGGAAACCCTGGCAGCCTGCCTGAAAGATAACCTCATCCGTTTTATAGAAACTTCCACTGATGACGGTACGAATAAGATCAGTAAGAAAACCTGGTATTTTGGTGACGGGCCCGGTCTGTCCAACCTTTCCGCACCGGTTCAGCACCATTATGTGGAACCAGGAACCTATCCTGTTTCTTTAAAAGTAGAGGACCAGGCAGGTTGTACGGATTCGATTGCGTCATTACTGCCCATAATCATAGCACAACCAAAAGCTATATTTCTTTCTCCGGATACCAATTCCTGCACGGGTAAGCCGGTGCGCCTGATCAACCAGTCTGAAGGCGTAGATCTGCAGTATCAATGGAATTTTGGTGATAAAACAACTGCTTCAGATATGAACCCGATCCATTTATATGGAACGACAGGAAATTTCTCCATTCAATTGCAGGTAACCGATAAATATGGCTGCATTGACCAGGCCGAACGTACTGAATATGTTCATATCAGCTACCCGGTAGCGCGTTTCTCGGTCTCAGATTCTGTCGGCACCTGTCCTCCTTTACTGGTAAAATTTACAAACGAGTCTTCGGGGTATGATCAGTTCATCTGGGATTTTGGCGACGGAAATACTTCAACCCTGAAAAACCCTTCCCACTATTATACCGTAGCCGGTGAATACGAATCGAAACTCATTATCACAGGCCCCGGCGGATGTACGGAGGTGGCACGTAAAAAAATCGTGATCAAGGGACCCAGCGGAAGTTTCAGCTATGCACCTCTCCAAGGTTGTGCCCCTTTGCCTGTCACCTTTACCGCTACTACAAAAAATACAGCATCCTTCATCTGGGATATGGGTGATGGTACTATTGTTCCGGGTACATCCTTGAATAGTGCACATACGTATACCGCATCGGGAAGTTATGTACCAAAAATTATCATTGTGGACGAGGGTGGATGCTCGGTGCCTGTGGTAGGAAGGGATACGATCACAGTATTCGATGTAGCCGCATCATTCGGAGTGTCGGTTGATAAACGATGCGATCCTGGAAGTGTACAATTCAAAAATAGTTCCATCAGTAACGACTATATAGCTTCTTATGAATGGAATTTTGGCGATGGTGGAACGTCTTCTGCGGAGAACCCTGTTTATTTTTATAAAGATCTGGGCAGCTACGCAGTTCAGCTTAAGGTTACCACTTTACACGGATGTGTAAACACGTTTCAACGTAACGATTCTTTAAAAATTCTTGAAAAACCGGCCATTACCGTAGGTGGTACAAAAGAGGCCTGTGTTCCGGCCTCCATGAGCATAATTGGCACCATTGAAAAAGGGAATGCAGCGGGTGGGATCTGGAAGTGGGATTTTGACAATGGCGAGTCGTCAGATACAGGTGGGCCCTTCTCGGTAACCTATAAGAAAGATGGAAGCTATACAGTTAAAGCCTTCTTTAAGGCTGCAAATGGATGTATGGATACCGCTACACATGAAATGGTGATTCATCCTTTGCCGGCTACGGATGCGGGTAAAGACGAAGCTATCTGCCGGGGCAGCTTTACTACCTTGCATGCTACCGGAGCAGCAACGTACAGCTGGAAGGAAAATGCATCACTAAGCTGCACCGAGTGCCCTGCACCTCTGGCAGCTCCAGTGTTAGAGACGACTTATATAGTGAAGGGATATTCGGCATACGGATGTATTCAGGAAGACTCCGTTACCATTGCCGTGCACCAGCCGTTTACTTTGCGGATGGGTGCAGGTGACACTATTTGCGCTGGTGAAAAAGTTGTGCTGCAGGCTTCTGGAGCTGATCTGTATTCCTGGACCCCTGCAAATTCTGTTCTTGACCCATCAAAAAGCTTAACCTCAGCTGTTCCCACGGTATCTACGCTTTATACAGTTATAGCAAAAGATCAGTATCAATGCTTCTCCGATTCGGCTACGGTATATATAAAAGTATGGCCGTTGCCTAAAGTGGATGCCGGTGCCGATATAACGCTGCCGGTTGGAGAGTCCATTCAGTTGAAGCCTACGTATTCTGCCGATGTAGCCAGCTATAAATGGAATCAGGCACCTACTATGAATTGCACTACCTGTCCGGACCCTGTTGTCAAGCCTAAGCAAACCACTACTTATGGCATACAGGTAAAAAATGAGGGTGGTTGCCTGGCAAAAGATGAAGTGACCGTATTTGTTATTTGTAATAATGGCAACCTTTTCATTCCCAATACCTTTTCTCCCAATAAAGATGGTAGCAACGATGTTTTTTATCCCAGCGGAAAAGGTATCAACCGGATTAAATCACTTCGGGTATTCAATCGTTGGGGAGAAGTTGTTTTTGAGAGAAATGACTTTAGTCCGAACGACCCTGCTTTGGGTTGGGATGGTAAATTCAAAGGAATGGAACTGGCTCCCGATGTATATGTATATACCTGTGATGTCCTATGCCAGAACAATGAAATTTTAACCTTTAAAGGAGACGTAACACTACTTAGATAATCCAATATATCCGATCGCTATGAAAAGAACTTTAAACCTGCTTGTGCTCTTCTTATGCCTTTCGTCCTTATCGGTAAGGGCCCAGGATCTGCATTTCTCCCAATTCTTTGAAACCCCTCTGGACCGAAATCCGGCGCTGGCCGGAATTGTAAATGGAGATGTTCGTGTACAAACTGTTTACCGTTCTCAATGGAACAGTGTAGCGAACGCTTATAAAACGGCTTCCCTGAACGGTGAGTATAAACTTCCGGTAAAGGGTGATGATTTTGTAACGCTGGGCATGCAGGTGCTGTTTGATAAGGCCGGCAGTACTTCGCTGACAACCACTCATCTGCTTCCTGCCGTCAACTATCATAAATCGTTGAGTTCAGAACGGAACCTATACCTGTCTGTAGGTTTCATGGGCGGCCTGGTACAACGGAGTCTGGATCGTTCCCGGATCAGTACTACCAGCAGTTATGAAGGAAGGGGAGACGGTGAAAATAACCTTCAGTCACAATACAGTTATTTTGATGGAAGTGTCGGAACCAGCCTGAATGCACAGATCGGGGAAAACGAAGAGAATAATCTGGTTTTAGGTGTTGCGTACCATCATTTTAATAAGCCACGGAATTCCTTTTATAATAATGAGAATATAATCGTGCAGCCGAAATGGGTTTATTCGGCTGATCTCAAAATGGCGCTGAATGAAACGTCATTTGTCAGTTTTCATAACGATCATGTCCGACAGGGAACGTATAGCGAAACGATCAGCGGTTTTTTATATGGCCTGAAAGTGGGTGGCTATTCAGAGTCACCGGAATACATTATCAAGGCGGGTGCCTTTATGAGGTGGCAGGATGCGGTAATTCCGGTAATACAAATCGATTACAAGCCCTTTACGGTGTCTTTAAGTTATGATGTAACGGTTTCACGATTAAGTAAGTTCAGTTATGGTCAGGGAGGTTATGAATTGGCATTGCGGTTTACCGGTTTCCTGGATCGTGACAACTCCAGCGCCAATGCGGTACTGTGCCCAAGATTCTGACAGCCTAGGACTTACCTTTTATAAAAGAAACGATTGCTTTTACCAACTCCGGGGCTAAGGGCAATTCCGGTTTGGTATAGGATTCCAGGTTTTCTTTCCGGTCTCCGACTATTCTGAAAATATGATTCATGCCTTCAATGATCATGAGCCGGGACTTCGGCAAAGCGGCAGCTAAGGCGCGGGCATCTTCTGTAGAAACCTGAAGATCATTATTTCCCTGTACGATCAGAACGGGAATGGCCAGTTTTTTTAACTCAGCCGCCGGATTATAATGAAACCAGGAGATCATGTAGGGCTGAACACTGGGACGGAATAAATTATAAAGCATGATGTTTACATTCTTTACCGTATACCCGGCAGCGAGACTGTCTATAATCAGATAAGAAGCTTCCTTGATTATTTTCGTCTGGCTGTTTAATTGCTCTTTCAGAATTTTGTCTGCACTTTTTCCGGCACCGGCAATGGAAATGAATTGATCTGCCAATCCTTTGGCTGCGATCATTCCAATAAGAGAGCCTTCGCTGTGACCAATTACAATAACCTTACTGAACCGCTTATCTTTCTTTAATAAACGGATCCAATCCACAGCATCTGATACATAATTATCAAATCGAAGGCTGGCTTCACTTTTCATGCTACCCTTACTTTCACCAATCCCTCTTTTGTCAAACCTGAGGCTGGCTATATTTTCATGGGCAAGCGAATAGGAGAGTTTACGCAAACCATCATTAGGTGCCATAGGGTTATTACCATTTCTATCGGTAGGGCCGGATCCGGCAATCAATAAAGCAACCGGGATATTTTTACCGCCATCCGGTATCGTCAGGGTTCCGAATAGGTCACCTGTATTGGTATGCAGCACAACAGCCGATTCCGTTAGGCTGCTGTCTTGTGCCATGGCAAAAGAACACATCGTAAAGAGGAGCAAAATAAGGCTGAATGGAATCTGCTTTTTCATCGTAATGGAATTTCCCAAAAGAATTTATAAGGTTATAAAGTCTAGGCTGACCTTATCGATCCGTTCCGTCGACTGATAATACAGGTTTGTAAGAATGTGCTGCAAGATTCAGGAAGTTAGGTAATACATGGGCATAGGTAAACATGATCTTGTCCGGATCGTTCAGCTGGTCTACCATGCTCTTCCACTTTTCCGCTCCATAATTCTCAATCACCATTTGTTTCTTTTCTTCCGTCTGAAAATACATGCTCATACCAATGGCATCGGCTTCCGGATGGAACTGCGTACCGATCATATAGTCATTGAAGCGGATTCCCATAATAGCCTGTTCCAAAGGAACATGCGGACGATACTTCTCAATGCAAAGAATTCGGGCCTCAATAGCCTTCAACTGATCGAAATCAGGTGAGGTGACCTGATAATCCCGACTATCCACCACATAAAAAGGGTCTTTCAATCCTTCAAAAACCGGATCGTGCTGTCCTTCCAGCAATACATGAACAGGGAAAACACCAAACGCTGTGGATTTACGCCTGGATAGCTGGCCGATCTTGAAATAGCGGGTAGCCAGCTGAAAGGAGTGACATATAAAAAATACATGCTTTTTCTGATCGTTCAGCGGATCACTGTTCCATTGCACCACTCCATCCAGCCAGTTGTAATAGGCCTCTTCCCATTTCGAGCCAATGCCTTCCATAGGATCGCCAGGACCACCGCTGGATATATAGATATCGTAGGACAGATCAGGCGCTTCATCCTTTTGACGGACATCAAACTCCTCCAGCATGATGGGGAGGGAATTGTTTTCACTCCATTCTTTAATAATGGTACGGATACAACGCATGCCCTGGTTGGCATGCCCGGCATACAGATCTAATAGTGCAATTCTTAACATATTCAAGTGCAAACTTACTTATTTTACCCCTTCAGCTTTTTACAAAACGGGTGCCAGCAAGGTTTTTACTTAGTTAAACTATTCTGATTGGGTGAGCTACGCTGTCAGCTATCTGGCAATTCAGCCGTATTGAAATGAAAAGGGTTGATCTTACTTTCCGTATACTTTTTCTCCCCCAATGTAAGTTGCCACTACCTGCGTATGTAAGATATCTCTGGGATCTGCCGTTAAAAGATCTTTGTCCAGAATGACAAAATCCGCCAGTTTCCCCTTTTCTAGGGAACCTTTTTCCAGCTCTTCGAAATTACTCCTGGCTGCCCAGATCGTCATGCCTCTGAGCGCCTGCACGCGCGTGAGGGCATTTTCCGGCTGAAAGCCGCCTGCAGGGTATTCCTTCGCGTCCATACGGAAAACTGCTGCATAAAAGGTTTTAAAAGGAGAGATGTCCTCTACTGGAAAATCGGTTCCTAGGGGGATCCATCCATTCTGTTCCAGCAATTGCTTGTAGGCATAGGCACCCTTAAGGCGTTCCTTACCCAGCCTTTCGGCTGCCCAATACATATCGGAGGTGGCATGTGTTGGCTGAACGGATGGAATGATGGCATACTGACCAAAGTAAGTGAAGTCATTCTCCTGCACCACCTGCGCATGCTCAATTCGCCAACGGAGATCATTACGGCCTTTCAGATACTTTGCATAGATCTTTAGTATTGTTCTGTTACCGGAGTCGCCGATCGCATGGGTACACATCTGAAAACCGTGGCTGCTGATACTGCTTGCTACCGAATCAAAATGGGCCTGGGAGCTCAGCAGAAATCCGGACCACCCCGGTTTGTCTGAATAGGGTTGCAGCAGGGAAGCGCCTCTTGAACCCAAAGCACCGTCGGCATACACTTTAAAGGAGCGTATATTCAGGTGATCTGTTTTTATCTTGCCTTTGCGGTATAAAAAATCGTAATTGCGGGGGGCATCACTGAGCATGGCATACACCCGCATTTTTAATTGATTCAACTTCTGAAGGCTGTCAATTACAAGCACATCGGTATAGTCCAGCCCAC
>DATAHC010000185.1:0-5482 GCA_036263415.1 Flavisolibacter sp. | reverse complement strand
CGCCTTATCTGGCAGAAAGCGATCGGTAATATAGCGGCTCGACAATTCTACTGCCGAAATGATCGCTTCATCCTTAATCCGCACATGGTGATGGGTTTCATACCGGTCTTTTAATCCTCTTAGAATTGAAATGGCATCCTCCACACTGGGTTCATCGATCTGCACCTTTTGAAAACGCCGCTCCAGGGCCTTATCTTTTTCAAAGAATTTCTGATACTCATTTAATGTAGTCGCGCCGATGGCTCTCAGTTCTCCCCTGGCCAGTGCCGGCTTCAGGATATTGGCAGCATCCATAGCTCCTTCACCACCTCCGGCGCCGACAAGCGTATGGATTTCATCAATAAAAAGTATGATCTCTCCTTCACTGGTGGAGACTTCCTTGACCACACCTTTCAGGCGTTCTTCAAATTCACCTTTATATTTGGCACCGGCTATCAGCTGGCCCATATCAAGTGCATATATGATCTTTGATTTCAGGTTTTCAGGCACATCGCCGTTAACAATGCGAATGGCCAGCCCTTCCGCAATAGCGGTTTTACCTACACCCGGCTCTCCAACCAGGATCGGGTTGTTCTTACTTCGGCGTGAAAGAATGTGCAGTGTTCTCCGGATCTCTTCATCTCTGCCGATGACAGGGTCCAGCTTTCCCTGTCGGGCCATTTCATTCAGGTTTTTGGCATATTTGTTCAGGGCATTGAATTGGGTTTCCTGCGTTTGGGAGGTTACAGTAGACCCTTTTCTGAGGTCATTAATGGCAGCAATCAGCCCCTTCTCATTCAAACCGAAATCCTTCAGCAGTTTTGCCGTATTATCATTCCCCTGTACCAATGCCAGCAATAGATGCTCGGGGGTGATAAATTCATCCTGAAACGTTTTCAGTACGGCACCCGCTCTCAACACCACCGTATTGGCATCGCGTGATATATTTTGTGCGGGCTCTCCCGAAACTTTCGGTAATTTTTCCAGTTGCTGGTCCAGCCTGGCTTCCAGCTGCTGGGTATTGACTGCATTTTTCTTCAGCAGGTATTCCACGGGACTATCCTGCTGATCCAGCAGGGCTTTGAGCATATGCTCGGTTTCTATATTACTGTTGGAATGATTGAATGCCAGCTGCTGCGATTGCTGTATCACTTCAGCGGCCTTTATGGTAAAATTGGATAAATTCATACAATTGACTTTATTATAAATTCGTTACTCAAGTATCAAACCACAATCCAAGTCAAAATCCACCGAAAGAATGTCATACAATTTACGAATAAACTGCCTCAAATTCAGTTCCGTCCTGTGTTTACTGCTAATGTTGCAGAACAGCTTTGCGCAAGGGAAAAAGAATACAAGGGAATATGGCACAGACCGTTTTCAGGAGTTGAACGCACTGCTGGAAAGAAACCAGAAGGTTTTCGGGAGCGATGTAGTAGCTCTGGCAGCCACCGATACGGTTGTATTCAAAAAAGAGATGGGTGAGCTGGATAGCAAAACTGCCGTACCACTTGCCGGAAGCAGTGCCTTTCTTACGGTTGCCCTGATCATGGAGCTGGTAGATGAAGGCAAATTATCGCTGGATGATAAGGTGAGCCAGTTCATTCCGGTCTATTCTACCTATGGAAAGAATTATATCACCCTGAGACATTGCCTTACGAATTATACGGGCATCCAGTCTGATCAGAAATTCTTTGAAAAGAAAAAGTTCGAATCACTGGAGGCAGAGGTGGAATCATTTGCCAAAAAAGAGATCCAGACCAATCCCGGAACAGAATTCCGGTATAGCCAGATGGGCATCAGCATAGCTGGCAGGATAGCTGAAATTGTTATGAAAAAGAAGTTCGATCAACTGATCAAGCAGAAAATCCTGAATCCGCTAGGCATGTCAAAAACGACGTTCAGTACACTTGATGGTTCCGCTGTCGACCCGGCCTGGGGGGCACGGTCTTCCGCGTTGGATTACCTGCGCTTTTTACAAATGTTGCTGAACAAGGGTCAGTACAACGGAAAGCAGGTGCTGAGTGAAAATGCTATTCTGGAAATGAGAAAGATCAGCGCTGCCACGGCAACCATAAAATCGGCTCCGAAAACTGTAACCGGGCTGGATTATGCTCTTGGAACCTGGGTATTGGAAGCCAATGGCAATGCGGCCAATGTGCTGATTGCACCATCCTATACAGGGTCCTGGATCCAGATCGACTGGTGCAGGAATTATGCTTTCGTACTGCTTACAAAAAACGAATCCGGCGATCAGAAGCTACAACCTTACCTAGATATGAAAGCTTCCATTGATGACCGGATCCGTACTAAATGCAGGTAAATACCTTATCGCACCTTATTTTTTTACCAGGACATACCGGCTTCTGTCAGCCTTGTAAATTTCTTTGAAATAAGCGGCAATGTCTGCCTGTTCTTTGATGGAGTAACGGCCCGATGCCTGCTCCCTGATGCGGTGATAGTGAATTTTAGTACCCTCCAGCCTGGCTGAAACCGTATACGATCCATATTTGGTCTTTAGTAGGGTTTCTTTAGGCGATGCTTCTACTTCATATCCCGAAGGAATCTCTATTTCCACATCATCCTCATCATGAAAGGCATACAGGAAAACATAGTCGTTCTTCCGGTTTTCATCTTCCGTAATGACAACGCTGCTTTTATTGAGGATATTCGGGACTATGAACAATCGCTTGCCGCTGGCTGTCGCATAGTTACTGGCTTTTACATGTAATTGCTCTTCCACTTGAGGCAGGCCAGCGGAAGACTGGTCATACTTAAAATCACTTACTTCATAGGTAGACAAATCCAACCGCTCCTGCAGGCTTCTTTTTACTTCCTCCCTGGAAGAATGACTGATCAGTGCACTCAGATCATCCTGCTGAACACCCCCGTAACGGGTACTGACCTGCATATCCAGGGTACCTTCCAGATCAATAGATGCCCTGATCTTTGAAACCTGCACGTTCTCCCCGATTCCATAGCGTGGCGTTGCTACCAGTGTACCACCGTTTTCATCTACGAGCAATGCTTTCCGGTTACCTGTAAAAGAACCCATATAACCTGCTGCAACGGTCTGGCTGGTACATTCCAGCCAAAGGGTATCTTTGGCTAGTGGCACACACAGAATAGCGTGATTGAATTGGTTGGAAGGGAAATCTTCCTCCATATCTGTATCGAAATCGCCTGCACGGATCAGTGTATAGCTGGATTTGATTCCCGCTTCCTTTAACAGGCTGTGCATGTAATTCGACAGTGCCTTACAATCACCATATCCCTTTTTCGCCACATACGCGGCATCGAAAGTTTGCCATCCGCCGATCCCCAGTTGTACACTGATATAGCGGGTATTCTGCTGCATATATTTATACAGTGCCTGGATCTTATCCCGATCCTCTTTTAATCCGGCCGTCAGTTCTTTTACTTTCAGTTTCATAGCATCCGGCAGCTGGTCGCGGTCCTTGTTCAATTCAAACATGAACTTTCCAAAGGCCGACCAGTCGCTCATATCCCCTTTATAACCACCCAGCTGGAATTTGCTGGGTGCAATCAACACCCTTGGGCAACGTTCCTGCCACCTGGGTCCGTAAGGATCGCCTTTAACAGCGTCCAGGTTGCTAACCTGCCAGGTATAACGGATCCTGCTTTTTTCCGGCGTTTGAACCGGTGGTTGTGTATAGTTTACATTTTTGTAACGCAGTTTATAATCGGAATCCGCCAATACGTTGAAGATGCTTTTCTCTACCGTCATATGCCGGTGATCCTGGGGAAACCAGGTAGGCAGGGAAAATGTCTGGTCCATAGTCAGCGAAACCTGGTATTCTACAGTATATGGATAGGATTTGTAATAAAAATTATGCGTCTTCACCCGGTTGTCATCCATCAGGCTGTTGTCATCAACCGCACTACGGTCCTGAAGATCTTTGGTCTTGACCTTCTTTACCAGTTTGCCCTCTTTATCATAAAGGTATCCTTCGATCGATTCGATATGACGCAGCTGATCATACCATTCGGAAAATTCTGCATAATCATCACCGTTTTCATTCAGTATGGTAATTACATACGTGTATTGCACCCGGGTCTGCTTTTCTCCTACGATCTCGCAGTCCAATTGCTCCAGCCGCTTCACTGCATTGGCATCTTTCAGTAAAGGGATGGGTATGGAGGAAAAAGGATATTTACCTTCACCGGCATTTGCCAGCAGGGATATACAGGATATAAGGAATGTGGTGAATAATTTCATACGTCATTTTTTCTTTTTGAAAACGATCTGCTCGTTCTGCTTCTTTACTACCATATTGAAAAATTCCCTTAGTACTTCATATTCATCTGGAGCATATAAGGTTTTATTCATCTTGATACGGGACCGGAAAGAGATCATGCCGCCGGACTGGGTGATGCGGTATTCAAAAAAGCTTTTACCTTCTGCGTCATATTTCGCCAGCATTTGCTTCGGCAGTTCATCCACCTCATATCCCTGGGGAACTTCCATTGTAAGCAGGTAGGTTTCATCAAATGTATAGGGCATTTCTACCGGATAGTAGCGTTCGGCAGATGTAAAAGGATTTTTTTTGGTAGCCTCTCCGAACATGGGATTGACGTATAAAATATCCTCTCCCGCTGGTGTCATATCCACCGCATAATGAAGGGCAACGGGATTCTCATACTGATCAAGGGAATCCACGACGGGCGCCGTCAGTTTACTTTCTGCGCCATAGGTTTTCTGAAGTTCCTTGAAAAAGGCTTCCGCTCCCTTTTCCTTGAGTTTATTCCGCACCTGATACGATTCATAATAACCAGGCGTCTGATTAATGGTTGAGACCCACTTGCCATTCTGGTCGTTGGCTACAAACATCATCGTTGTCTTTTTTTCCATCAGCGAGTCTGCTGTAAAGCTCAACGGAGAAGCCTCTTCATTGATAACCCGGGCATGCCCGTTATAGCAGTCATACATCAGTTTACCAAAGCCGAGCCTGGGCTTACTGGCATCCATGAAATATTCATGATCATTAATCATACAGCGGCTCAGTACATAGTTGAATCGCGTCAGCATGGGATAATATTCAAACACGTAGCCATGGTCGCTGGTACTTAAGATCACCGGATCAGATGAAATACCGGCATGCTTCAATAAGGCTACCAGGAGCAGGTTGATCTCTGAAACAGTGCCTTTCCTGGTCTTCATGACTGTCTTTATGGGTTGCTGAGTATAGATCGCGTTATAGCTGGTACAGGTAAAATTGTCCCGTACAAACGCATAGATCTTCTGTGCCTTTTCCAATTCCGTTTTACTTCCAGCCACAATGGGCTTCAGATCATCATCCATCCAACCATTATTACTGGCCAGGTCCGATCCGAAACCTTCTGATGTAAGCAGCTCTTTGGTAAGGGCTCCCCAGGAGTTTCTGAAATCTCTTGGCGTGAGTGGATAATTCTGGGAAGAGAACTGAAACTCGATCTGAGATATATGATTCTTAAGTGTGGATGTAAAGCTTTCTACTTTCAG
>DATAHC010000184.1:0-5923 GCA_036263415.1 Flavisolibacter sp. | reverse complement strand
CAGCACACATAGCAGGCTGATAGCGCCGTTTTGAGTAAGGTTGGGCCTTGTTTTAGTCTCTTCAAACAATTCATATAAACGGGCGGTTAGTCCTTCGCCAACAAAAGAATAGTCTTTTGAGCTCAGCTCCATCAACACCTGCCTTTGCTTATAAACAATGATAGGAGGAAGCCTGGAAACCTGGCCATCATGAATGAGTGTCCCTTCCTCGTCAGGATTGATAAATGATTTAACATAAAGCGGGATGCCTTTATTCTGCAGGGGCTTGATCGTTTTCGGATGGATCACCTGTGCTCCGTAATAAGCCATCTCGATGACCTCCCGGTAATTCAGTTCACGGATCCATTGCGCATTTTTATAAAGCTTGGGATCGGCATTCATCACACCCTGCACATCCTTCCAGATCGTTTGACTTTCCGCGTTCAGGATATTCGCAAATACCGCCGCAGTATAATCACTTCCTTCGCGCCCCAGTGTAGTGCTTTCATTCTCGTCGGTGGAGCCGATGAACCCCTGCGTAATAATCAGTTGAGAACCTGCCAGCAAAGGCACAACGGTTTGCTGCACGTTGGTTTCCGTATAGGTCCAGTCTATCTGTGCGTCCCTGAAAGTATCATCCGTGCGGATAAGGTCTCGCACATCCATCCATTGATTGGGAATTCCCCTGGATTGAAGAAATCGGCTTACGATGGCGGTGGAAAGCAATTCACCGATACAGACTACCTGGTCGTAATAGTAATCGAAATTCCGTACGGGTTTATCATGCAGCAGCCACTCCACTTCCGTGAAAAAATCACTGAGATAATCCGGGCCTTCACTGGGTTCCGAAGGCATCAGTTCCCGGCTGATCTGGCGGTGCTGTTCCCGAATGGCAGAAAAGAGTTCCAATGCCTGTTCTTTATGGCCCTGATAAAAGGCTTCTACAACTTTTTCCAGGGCATTGGTAGTTTTTCCCATGGCGGAGATCACCACCAGGAGCGGCTGGCCCTGAAAGCGTTGCAGCAATCCGGACACATTATGGATCCGTTCAATCGTACTTACTGATGCACCACCGAATTTGAAAACCTGCATGAATCCTTTCTTTGCGGCAAAGTAAGGTCAAAACTCAAAGTGAAAAGTAAAAACTGAAAAATGAAATAGGGTACATTTGTTCACTAAATAAACGATTGCCTTATGGGTCCTATTAACAGAACCATACTAACCCTTGACGAATTTACGATCCAGTCCCTCCGACAGTTCCCCCACGCCACCGGCGAATTGAGCAGTTTATTGCGCGATATCGGCCTTGCCTCCAAACGGGTGAACGTGGAAGTGAATAAAGCCGGACTGGTAGACATTTTAGGAGACGCCGGAACAGTGAATGTTCAGGGCGAGGATGTGAAAAAACTTGATATCTATGCCAACAACCAGTTCATGGGTGTATTGCAGAGAGGAGTGAGCTGTGCCGGTATAGCCAGCGAGGAAATGGATGACTATGTAGCCTTCGATGATGAGGTGAGCAAGAATAGTAAGTACATCTGCCTGTTCGATCCGCTGGATGGCAGCGGTAATATCGATGTGAACGTTTCCATTGGTACCATCTTCAGCATTTACCGCCGGGTATCGCCGAAGGGAACGATCGCCACTAGGGAAGATTTTCTTCAGAAAGGCATCAATCAGGTGGCTGCCGGCTATGTGATTTATGGTTCCTCCACCATGCTCGTTTACGCCACGCGCCGCGGCGTAAATGGCTTCACCCTGGACCCGGCAATAGGAGAGTTCTGTCTCAGTCATTCCGACATCAAATGCCCTGAGTCCGGTAAATTCTATTCTGTGAACCATGGCAATTTCTTTCAGTATAATGAGGGCGTACGCAAATATATCAATGGGTGCCAGAATAAAACGGTGGAAAGCGGGGGTCCCTATACACAGCGCTATATCGGCAGCATGGTGGCCGATGTACACCGCAATCTGATCAAGGGCGGTATCTTTATGTATCCGGGTACCACGGATAAGCCGAACGGGAAATTGCGCCTGTTGTATGAATGTAATCCGTTTGCCTTCATCGTGGAGGTAGCGGGGGGAAAGGCTACGAACGGGGCCACGCGTATCCTCGATGTGGAGCCTACCGAGTTGCACCAGCGTTCTCCCTTCTTTGTAGGTAGCAAGGATATGATGGCAGAACTGGAATCCTGTCTTGTTCAAAAAATGGAAACGGTATAAATAATGGAAAAGGTGATCATTTCGGTTAAGGACCTCGTAAAGAACTATGGCAGCTTCGAAGCGGTAAAGGGGATCAGTTTCGATGTGCTGCAGGGAGAGATCTTCGGCTTGCTCGGTCCCAATGGCGCCGGTAAATCAACGACCCTCGAGATCATCGAAACCCTGCGTTCCAAGACTAGCGGCAAGGTGCAGGTCAATGGTTTCGATCTGGATGAACAGCCCAATGAAATAAAGAAGATCATTGGTGTGCAGCTCCAGACCAGCGGTTATTATCCCGGCCTTACATTGGTAGAGCTGATCGGGCTGTTTGCCGGATTATATAACCGTAAGGTGGATGCCATGCAGCTGCTGGATAGTGTGAACCTGCGCGAAAAAGCAAAGGCCAAAGTAAAGGAGTTGAGCGGCGGACAAAAACAACGCTTCTCTATTGCCACCACCCTGATCAACGATCCAAAGATCATTTTCCTGGACGAACCCACCACCGGACTGGATCCGCAGGCCCGCAGAAATCTATGGGATCTGATCCGGACCATTCGGGAAAAGGGAACGACTGTAATTATTACCACGCATTACCTCGACGAAGCGGAATACCTTTGCGACCGGGTGGCTATTGTGGACAGCGGCAGGATTGTAGCCCTGAACACACCCGATAAGCTGATCGATGACCTGGTTGCTACCGGGTTTGAGCGGCCGAAGGAAGTAAAGAAAGCTAACCTGGAAGATGTGTTTATTCATTTAACCGGTAAATCACTCAGAGAAGATTAACATGGGATTACAAGACAAACTGAAAAACTTCCGCGATGACAAATTAAAGGCGGAGAAAGAAGCGGGTGTGGCCTTCATGGCTACCAACAAGACAAGGGAAGGTGTAACGGAATTGCCGAACGGCATCCAGTACGAAGTGATCAAGGAAGGAAACGGTCCGAAACCTGATGCATCGGCAAAGGTGAAGGCCCACTACCGTGGCAGTCTTTTGAACGGAACGGAATTCGACAGCTCTTATAAGCGCAACCAGCCTTTTACGGCTCCGCTGCGTTCCCTGATCAAGGGCTGGCAGGAAGTCGTGCCGATGATGCCGGAAGGCAGCATCTGGCGCCTGTGGATCCCTTCCGACCTGGCCTATGGTGATTATGGAACCGGAGGTATTCCCGGTGGTGCCACGCTGCAATTTGATATCGAATTGTTGCAGATCGTTTAACGTATTGCCTGCCAATAAACCACCTGTAATATGGAGCAAGCTACCGATCTACGGTATCCCGTAGGACCTTATGAGCCGAAGGCTTTCAGTACAGCGCAAAAAGAGGAATGGCTGGGCACCATCCGCTTTCTTCCTGCGGCAATAGAGCATGCCATTTCCAATCTCGATGAGCACCAACTGCAAACACCTTATCGTGAGGGAGGATGGACGGTTCACCAGTTGGTACATCATGTGGCGGACAGCCATATGAATGCCTATATCCGCTTCAAGCTGGGCTATACGGAAGTCAATCCTGCCATCAAGCCCTATGAAGAAAAGGCCTGGGCGGAAACCGCGGATGTCCGGAATCTTCCGGTCAATGTTTCACTCACCATTCTGCATGCGGTGCACCAGCGATGGCATGAATTTTTGAAAAGCCTTACCGATAAGGACTGGGAGCGTACGGTATTTCATCCCGAGCATAAAAAGGAGATGAGCCTTTGGTACCTGCTGGGCATGTATGCCTGGCATAGCCGCCACCATACCGCTCACATTACCGCGCTGAGAGAGCGCAACCGCTGGTAGACCGGTATTAAAACAGATTGTATGGAATGGAAAGTACTCGAATCGGAGTATCTGTATAACGAGCCCTGGCTGACGATACGGAAGGAAAAATGTGAGCTGCCCAATGGAAAGCTGATGCCAGCTTATTACACACTGGAATATCCCAGCTGGGTAAGTGCTTTCGCCCTGACCGATGAAGGGAAAGTGGTGATGGTCCGGCAATACCGGCATGGCCTGGGCGTGGTCAGTACAGAGCTGCCTGGTGGGGTGGTGGATAAGGGTGAGAGCGTGGAAACGGCCATCGCCCGGGAACTGAAGGAGGAAACGGGTTATGAATTTGAATCCTTCGAAAAGCTGGGCACCATTTCGGCCAATCCGGCAACCAGCAATAATTATATGCATATGTTCCTGGCAAAGGGCGGGAAAAAGGTGTCCGATCAGTCTTTGGATGAAACTGAAGACGTAGAGGTCCTGTTTCATTCAATAGATGAGGTGAAGCAACTGCTCCGGGAAAATAAGATTATACAGGCCTTGCATGTGACCACCATCCTTTATGCCCTGAACCGGCTAGGAGACGTTCAGCTGTAAGCTTTTATTGACCTCGGCCACCAGGAAAATACTGCCGCATACCAAGATCAGGTCATTCAGGCCGGATTCAATCAGCGCCTGCTGAAGTGCGTCGTTTACGTGGTTATAAACAGAACCCTTTAATTGGAATGCACGGGCCTTCTCCTGCAGGGTAACCGCCTGCAGCGCTCTGGGTATATGGGCTTCTGTGAAATAATAGGAAGCATCAGCAGGCAGCAATGCCAGGATTTTTTCTATTTCCCTGTCCTTTACGGTTCCTATAATGATATGTAGGTGCTCATATTTCATATCCTTCAGGTGCGTTACCATCTGCCGGATGCCATCTTCATTATGGGCCACTTCCAGTACCACGTCGGGCTTCCGGTGGATCACTTCCCAGCGGCCCTGCAGTCCGGTCCGTGTAACCACCGTGCGGATGCCTTCCTGTATCGTAGCATCTGAAATATTAAATCCTGGTAAAGACTTTATGGCTTGGAGTACCGTACACACATTCCTGGTCTGGTAGATGCCTTTCAATTGGCTGTAATAAGTGGAGGTGCTGCTTTTATCAGCATCCCGTATCTCCAGCTTCAGGAAGTCATTTTCTTCCTGGTGGCCGATGGTTTGAAAACGATCATAAGCCAGATAAAGGGGCGCCGCTTTTTCCTGGCTGATCCGTTGAAAAACGGGATGGGTCTCCGGAACCGTTTCTCCGACAACTACTGGTATACCCGGCTTAATGATCCCTGCTTTTTCCGCAGCAATAGCCTCCAGGGTATTTCCCAGCATATTCATATGGTCCCAGCCAATATTTGTGATTACGGAAAGCTCCGGGGTAATGATATTGGTGCTATCGAGCCGGCCGCCCAGGCCTACTTCTATAATCGCAATATCCACTTTCGAATGGGCAAAGAAATCGAAGGCCATGGCCACCGTGATCTCGAAAAAGGAGGGCTCAATCGTTTCGATCAGAGGCTTTATCCGGGCTACGAAATCAATTACATAATCTTCTTCCACCATCATGCCGTTGAGCCGGATGCGTTCCCGGAAGTCATATAGGTGAGGCGAAGTATACAGTCCTGTTTTATAGCCGGCTGTCTGAAGAATGGAAGCCAGCATATGGCTCACGGACCCTTTTCCGTTCGTTCCCGCTACATGAATCGACCGGAAGTAATGCTGCGGGTTACCCAGATGCTCACAAAGAAGGCGGGTATTGGTCAGATCCTTTTTGATGGCCGCACTGCCTAATCGGCTGAACATGGGCAGCTTATGGAACAGGTATTCAATGGTCTCCTGGTAATTCACGCCGCAAATATATCGTGGATAAGCCGAACGCGTGAGGGGTGAGGGTCAAAGGTCAATAGTCAATGATGGATTTTCCGGGCCGTTTAATGGGCTCATGGGCACATCGAT
>DATAHC010000183.1:0-3849 GCA_036263415.1 Flavisolibacter sp. | reverse complement strand
TTCCTTCCTTCACAGCCGGCATGGTGAATTTCTTATAGGAAAGGTTTTTGCTTTCCTTTTCCTTGAAAATGGTATTCTTATCCAGTTTAGTCTCGACGATCTTTCCATTTTCCAGGTTATAGCTCACTGCTTTTACATAGTCCAGCCTTTCTTCATCATCCTTGTCATTGTAAAGCGGTATACTGATATCTGCCATATCATATCCATTCTTATTGAGGATATGTACCACCCTGTGGCGGGTGATCAGGGCAGAAAACCAGCCCTTCGAATTACCCTGAATGGCAATTTCCCCGATGTCACTCAACACCACGGCTTTAGCGCCACTATCAATGGAATACACTTTCTTCTGAAGATCTGCTACGGTAATTTTACCGAACTTGGAATAAGGGCTTTCCTGAGCATAGCCCGTCAGCACCGAAAAGGTGAGGGTTAAGAGGGATACAAGTTTCATGCATTAGTTTTTGGATGCGCGAACAATATGGCAATTTTTGTCCAATTATAAAAGCGTCATGCGAAAAGAATTACAGGATAATCAGAAACTCTTACCAAACCCAATTCGCCCGTCTTGTTTTGGGTGCTTACCGGAAGTCCGTTACCGGCGCTGACGATTATTCCAGAGTATTTTAATGTTTTTTCCTGAACACGATCGGCTCCTGCTGTTTTTTGATCAGTAGTGTGAAAAATTGTCTTAATTGCTCGTATTCATCCGGGCCATAATACGTCCGGCCTATTTTTACTCTTGCTCTGAAAGAGATCAGATTGCCGGATGCCGTTATCTTATATTCAAAAAAGGTGGTGCCTTCTTCATCATATTTAGCCAGCATCTGCCTGGGCAGTTCATCGATCATATAACCATTAGGTACTTCCATCGATACGTGAAATGTTTCGTCTGTGGCAAAAGGCATTTCAACAGGGTAATAACGGTCTCCTGAACTAAAGGGATTTTTAACGGCAGGTTCTGAAAGAAAAGGGCTGATATAGAGTACCTCTTCTCCATCTGGCGTCATCGGTACATCAAATGAAACCACCAGCGGATCCTCCGCCTGATATAGGGAATCAATGGTAAGATTGAGCAGTTTTTTTGCACCATAGCTCTTTTCCAACTCCATCGAAAAGGCCTTTTTATCAGTTTCCCTTATGGCTTTCCGGATCAGGTACGCTTCCTGGTCACCGGGCATTCTCTTCACATGAGCCAACCATTCACCTTTTGCAGTGTTACTGACTATTGTTGCGGAGGTCTTCTTTTCCCATAAGGAGTCGGGAGAAAAATTGACAATGGTAGCCGATTCATCAACTATCCATGAAGGACCGTTGTAGCAGTTCGGAAGCAGTTTACCAAAGGCCAGGCCCTGCTGGCTGGCATCCAGGTAGATCTTTTTCCGATTTATCTCTGTCCGCACGATGAGATAATTCAAACGGTTCAACAGGGGATAGTATTCATAGGCAGGACCATTATCGGTGGTACTCAATACCATACCTTCTGCATTCACACCGCAATATCGGAGCAATGCGATCAGAAGGAGGTTTATGTCAACTACCGAACCCCTCCCCTTTTTTACGACCTCCGGCAGTTCGGTATCAAAATCCAGGCGTCCCTTTCCCGTATTTTTATAATGGTCCTGTACATAACTATATATTTTTCTTGCCTTGGACAGCGTATCCAATCCGTTAACACCTAAAGAGGCCACCAGCGTATCCAGCCATTTCTTATTACTGTCCAATGCTGCACGAAAGCCTTTTGTCTTCAGTAATTCCGTGGTCAGCGAGGGCCAGGACGTAAAAGCATCTACTATGGTTAGCGGATAATTTTGGCAGGCAAACTGAAACTCGATACCAGCAGTATTCTTTTTTATGGATCGGGTGTAGGGTTCTTCTTTTATGGAAGGCACATCCACCATCACCCACCGGTAATCGGAGAGCACCGTGGTGAGATCGAAGGGAAAGCTGTAGTCCTTATCCAGGCTATTGTCGTAAACATGGAATTTTGTCTGTGATTCCTTTCTTTCATTAATCGCAAATGGGCGGTAACCGCTCACTAAGAAAGCATAGCCGAAAACCTGCGGCACGGAGAAGCGGCATTCACTCCATAGCCGGGGAAGAGCTCCCTGAAAATACCAGGGATCAATGATCTGGTAAAAGTCGGAAAGGACTTTATACTGATACTCGATTATCGTTCCTTCTTTTACATTTGGCAGCGTAAACTTTTTCAGCACCACCTGGTCCGATCGTTTTTCTAAATAGATATTCTTCTTATCTAGTTTAGTTTCCACCAGGCGCCCATCCTCCATATTATAGCTCACTGCTTTCACAGCTTCAGAGCTCTCGATGTCTTCCCCGGATGAATACATAGGAATTTCAACAGTAGCATACCCGTAGGCATTTTTTTTAAGTATATGGATTACACAATGATGAATGGTGGAAACCGCAAACCAGCCCTTTTTATTAGGTTCGAAAGAAATTTCATTGATATCGCTCAGAATAACTCCGGCGGCGCTGGTATCAATGCCATAGGATCGTACAAAATCCTTCGGATCAATTTTACCAAATTTATAATACTTGCTTTCCTGGGCCTGCAGCGAGTGAAATAGCAGGGTCATTACTGAAAACACAATTATCCTCATTCTGTTAGCTTTGGTTGCCAGACAATATTATTATTTTATTGCCAACAACCTGCTTTATAAAAAAGGTTTACCAATCCAGGCCTTCAAAAACCGCTGTACCTTTCCGAAAAAAATGTACGAGCATCGTTCCGAGCCCCTGCTCCCGTTATCCGTATTTTACAAACAGGTCTTTAGTAATATCCTCATCGCCTTCCTGGTTTTGGCCGTATGCCTGCTGATCGGGATGTTTGGCTTTCATTTTACAGCCGGGGCTTCCTGGATAGACGCCTTTCACAATTCCTCCATGCTCTTAAGCGGAATGGGCCCGGTGATCACGATATCCCAAACCGGAGGAAAGCTTTTTTCATCGCTGTATGCCCTTTTCAGCGGCATCGTATTCATTACCAATATCGGAATTATACTGGCTCCTGCTATCCATCGCCTCTTTCACCGCCTGCACCTGGAAAATAAGGATGCAACTTCCTGAGGCTTTTTACATCTTTACACTGTGGGAATAAAGGAGCAGCATACATTCTGGGTGAAGGAAGCGGCAACACGCTTCGGCTTTGACCTCTGCGGCATTTCCAAAGCGCAGGTTCTGGAGGAGGATGCGCACCGCCTTGAGAACTGGCTGAATAAGGGGCTTCACGGGAAAATGCAGTATATGGAAAATCATTTCGACCTGCGTATCGATCCCACCCGGCTCGTACCCGGAGCCCGCTCCGTCATCACCCTGATAAAGAATTATTTTCCTGAAAAACCACTGGAAGCGGGCCCCTTGAAAATCTCCAAATATGCCTATGGCACCGATTATCATACGGTGATAAAAGGCCGGCTGAAAGAAATGATCCAGGACCTGCAGGATAAGATCGGCCAGTTCTCCGGCAGGGGATTCGTTGATTCCGCTCCGGTACTGGAAAGAGCCTGGGCACAGAAAAGCGGACTGGGATGGATTGGTAAGAACGGGAACCTGCTCAATAAGCAATCCGGTTCCTTTTTCTTTATTGCCACCCTGATCAGTGACCTGGACCTTATTCCCGATGATCCTTATGCAAAGGATTTCTGTGGCAGTTGTACGCGTTGCGTAGAGGCCTGTCCTACGGAGGCAATCGGCCCGGATAAGGTAATCAATGGCAGCCAGTGCATTTCGTATTTCACCATCGAATTGAAAGACGAGATCATCCCGGAAGAAATGAAGGGTAAATTTCAGAACTGGATGTTCGGCTGCGATGTATGCCAGGATGTTTGT
>DATAHC010000182.1:0-5830 GCA_036263415.1 Flavisolibacter sp. | reverse complement strand
TATCAGTACGAAAGGCAATAGAAGTAATCTTAACATGGTCTTCAATAGTTGTTTTAATAAGGCTTGATATCAGATCTCAATTTGAATTCAATTGAGTGAAACAAATGCTAGAAATAGGAATAATTAAGATAGCCAATCAATTCAACAGGTAAAGCATCGATCTAATTAATACATAAATACCCTACAAAACATCCCACCACGGCTTCTCCTTATCCCCATCAGGAGGAACAATAGGATCAGGTGAACCACTTACTTCAGGACCGGGCTTCAAAGTATTCACTTGCTGAATAATTTGCAACACCTCCGGGTTTTGTAAGATCCGGCCTACCTGCTCTTTAAACCGTCTGCCCAGTTCAGGTTTTACCATCGATACAAATTCGGCATAGCCCGAGATTTCAGCAAAGAGGTGGCCGCCCTTCCAGTGGATACCCTCGATACGCCCTTTTTCCAACTGGTTCAAAACAGAACGGAAGCGATGAAGTGTTTTGCGGTTAATGCCGGGTTGCTCATTCACTACAATGCCGGTCACCTCCTGTCGCGAGCCCTTGCGCATCACCTTGATCTTTTTGGGATGGATGGTAAAGCCTTCTTCTTTGATAATTCGATGCAGGCGCCAGAGCAGCTGCTGAACCTTCTGTGCCGCTTCTACGCCTCCGGAAAACGTAATATCGTCGGCATAGCGGGTAAAGTCAAATCCCATGGACCGCGCTACACCCTGTAGCCTGCAGTCCAGCTTATAGCAGAGCACATTGGTAAGGGCCGGACTCGTCGGCGCTCCCTGCGGAAGAACGCGCGCTCCCTTGGCCACGTAATAACGTTTTCCATCCAGCTCCACCTCCTCTGTTTCCGCCTCGGTGCTCAGTAACGAAAGCAGGCTGGCTATTTTTTCAGAGTAGCCCAGCTTGCAGAACAGGCCTTTGACCCTTTTAAAATGGATGGTGGGAAAAAAGTCTTTAAGATCAATATTGATCACCACCTCTTTTCGAAGATGGGCTCCCGCATTGCTGAGGATCGATCGCTCGCGCACAAAGCCATGGGCCGCCCCGTGATGGGGAAGCTGGTTCAGGATCGAATGAAGGATCCAGTACTGGACTGCCTTCAGCCGGGGCATGGGTGCGGAGATGATCCGGATGCCGCCTGATTTTTTGCGCAGCCCGAACCGCTTATAATGCGTTGTGGTGGCAACGGGCCGGTGATAGCTTAAAAACCGTAGCTCCGGAAGGGTGATGCCCATGGCGGCAGCCAGATCCGTTTCAGTGGTAAATACGGGAAGCCCGTATTGCTGTAACGCAGCCAGGTTAGCCTCGGAAGCATGCAGTCCTGCCGATACGCCTTCACCCAGGTAAACGATGGATTCAGCCTTGCTGGCTTCCCAGCGCTGCTTTCTTTCGATCCGTTCGGCTTCTCTTTTCTGCCGGGTCAGGGCGCGCTTCTTTTTGGCTTCCTCCATGCGTTTTTTACGCATCTCGGCCAGCAAAAGCTCTTTATTCTCGAAGGTTCTTTTTTCCTGCAGTAAAGTGTGCAGCTCGCGTTGCAGTTCCCCTTCCTTTTTGATCAGCTGCTCCGGTAGCCCGTTCGAGGTATCGTTCCTGGGCCAAAAGCCAAGCCGCTGCATTTCTTCCAGAATATATTCCTCTTTGGAGCTTTGGCGGATACGGTCGTAGAGCTGCTGGCGGGTAAGCTGGTTGGACATACATTAGGTGCGTGATCATAATTCAGACAAAAGAAGCAAAGGCCCTTCGTGCGATCCCGGGACTATATTAATCAACTCCAGGCCACCGGGTACTAGTGCATTATTCTGGCACACCGGGCCGGCACTGAAAATAATGCACTAGTACCCGGTGGCCATAGTAAAGATTATATGTAGTGAAGCATCTGCTACCACATTTCCCGAACGACGAAACATCGCTCTTTCCTTTCGGATGCAAGGTGCGCTCTTTACTCCTTCTGTCTAAGAACTATGAAAGGTTTAAAATACTACAGTAACTACGTTACGGCAAAATTAATTTTATGATGATTTCTGATTTGTCCTCGCCTGTACAATTCGGAGCGCAAGCATATGTTCGCACGGGCCTTTATACAGCTTGTTCTCGATATAAAAGCTGCAATCGCAATGGCCCCCGATCAGGCGCTCGTCCTTGTCTATCACCAGTTCACAGTTAAAGCTGCGTTTCCTGGTCTTGATGCTTCCATACAAACGATAGCCTTCCGCTAAGGCTTCTTCCTTTTGCTGAATGGTGGAATCGTTCAAAAGCAGAGCGGCTTTCTCTTCCTGCGGACTGCTGAAGCGTAGGGCTTCCTGTGGCAGGGGTTCCCTGCTTAATTCCCGTAAGCGATATACGTTCCCGTTCAGGTCATACATTACTTTTCCACCCTGCGCATAGGCGGTCATGGCATGGGTTATCGTACTCCTGTCCAGCCCTGTTTCTGTCGCTAGCTGCCCGGTATCGCCTTTCCAGGTCTTTTGCAGTGCCTGGAACACCTTTTCCCGGTTCTCCTGGCTAACGTCCTCCCGGGGCGCCATCAGGTCGAAGTTGCCGGCGCGCGACCAGTCATTGGCCGTCCACCCCGATAAGCCCAGTGTGAAATTCAGATCGCCCAGGTCGGCTACATAAAAAGAAGGCAGGCCGGTGCCTAGTAAATGGACGGTGAACTTTTGTGCCACCGGTATCAGCCGTTCCAGAACCAGCAGGCGCCGGCGCCCCCAGACACGGATTTCCCGGGCTGCAGATCCTGTATAGATCGATCGCTGGCAAACGATTTCCTTATTCCAGGGTTCAAAAACCGCTTTTACCGGTTCCCCGGGTTTCAGAATATACCGTATCGAGCGGGGTCCCTGCTTCTCTTTGAAGCGCCGAAGCATCAGGCAGAAATTATAGATATCCAGGGGATGCAGATCGAAGCTCACGGAAGGAAGGGTCATGGCCGAACTTACCTGGAGAAAGCCCCGCACCCAGCTGTCCGGCAGGTCGATCTTCACCTCTTTATACAGTTCTTCCTGGGAGGTTTGTATTTCAAAGCCACCCGGATCGATCCTGAAATCGGTTTCCTTATACGTACGGATCTTTTGAAACTCGTTATACAGGTGAGCTGAATAATCAATGTTGGTAGTGCCGCATTTAAAATCGGCTACTTCTTTGAACACATTGTAATTCGCTCCCAGTCTTCCATACGTCGATTCGTCCTGGCTGAAGCATTCGAAGAACAATTCGTCCGGGTGTATGGTGATCACGGGGTCCAGTACAAACCAGGCATCCCTGTCTTTTTTATACAGGTAATCGAAATAGGACTTGCGGGCTTTGTAAAAGGGTGCCAGCAATTGATTTTTCTGAACGGCCAGGGCTTCCAGCTCATTCCGTAATACCTCTATGCGCTGGCTGGCGGCCTGCTGATCATACCCTGCCATATATTCCGCAAGCCAGATCGCCTCCTGCTGTGCGGCCCATTCCTTATAATCGCTTTTATCACGGGGCTTGAATCGCTGATCCGATACCACCACATCGTGCAAGGCTGAAATGGCTTCCCGGAAGGCGATCTTGCGGTTCAGCTTACCAACAAAAAACGTTGGGGATCGCAAAAGATCGGGAGCAAAAGACAGGGTCGTGTGGTTTGCATTGCTGCTTACGGATGTATGGCCTCCATATCGGTACTGAAATAACATAAGCGGTGGGGTTAATGGTGCGTTCTCTCTTCTACAGGTAATAGTTTGATGGGAGTTTGAATAGCATAGATCGATTTCAGCTGCATAAGCACTGCTATGCACTTGGCTCTGTCTTCAATAGAGGCCGTCACTACGATCTGGCTCAACAGGTCGGCCACGAATTGAGCCGCTGCCTCCGACTTCCGGCCTTCCTGTTCCAGGAAGCGGATGATCCGGTTTTTAGCCACGCGTCCTTTGTGTACGCGGGTTAGTACGGATCGGAAATAGAAGGAGAGCGCCTGAAGCCGCGACAGGTCGCCGGCTGCAAAGCGTTCCAGGTAATGGGTGGCGAAGAGTTGCATTTTCTCACTGGGGTGCTGACTCAGCTTCAGCAGGTAGTCCTCACCTTGCTCATCGCGGAAGAACCGGGTAATCAGTTCACGGCCAAATGCTTCAATATCCGGACGCACAGAATCCGCCAGTCCTACCAGCACCTCAGGGCTCCAGTCGCCTTCCTCAAAGGTTGAGGAGAAATAGCCTTTGGCAAATTCGCGGGTATCTGCCCAGTTGGAATCGAGTAGGCGGATGGCATCTTCGCGTTCATATTTGATTCGGGAAGGATCTTTTTCGAAATAGGACCAGGCCCAGTTTCGCACCTGGACCGTTTCGTGGTTTCCCAGCGCCACGATCTGGTTCATGGTAAGCTGGCGGGGATCCATGGATTGTTCCAGTAGCGCGATCCCGAATACCTGCGTAGGAATGTATTTGGAATAAAGTAAGCGTAAAACGGCTTCCTTGTTCACATCACGCAAGTAGGCAAGCAATTCCTTACGCAGCAGATCAGCCACATCTTTATGTACACCTTCAAACGGTTCGCTGCGCATCAGGTAAGGAAGCAACCATTCGGTAGCCTGTACGCCAAAGGCAGGATCTGCTTCGGCCATTCTTTTCAGAATAGGTCACATTCCGGTCCGCACATCCGGGAAGGCTGCGGTGCTGGAATGGATAATAAGCTCCTGCCGTTTCAGCAATTCCGCAGTGGACAGCGCCTGCAAAAGCTGGAGGCCGCTGTTTCGCAAAGGTGTATACGCACTACTTAGAAGGGAAGAGAATAACGCGCTGGATAGTTGGTCTGCCGGGATGCTGTCCTTCCGGAGCAACAAGAGCACCACGCCAAAATGCTGAACCTGTGGAAGCCGGCTGTGCAGCAGGTGTGTGATCACTTCCAGGCTAAGCGATGCCACAGCATTGCTGAAGTAATGCGGCAACATCCGTGCTGCATCCTCAAGGGCCGCACCCGCATCGGTCGAAACCTCATGGAAAGAAAGAAAATGAAGTACAGTCCTGTTCACAATGTCTGCGGCCGCTTCGGGAGCGTATGCTTTGCGGGAGAGCCAATCTTCCAGCCACTTCCTGCAGTTCGGGTTGGGACTGATCAGGAGAGCCGCAACAAAACCGGGATCGTTTAAAAAGGCATCCGGCGATTGATCCACCCATGCCATAGCTTGGTGCTGTGCGGGTTCGTATTTTCCATATAGCATAGCCTTCACCAGGGCAAGGTCGGGCTGGTCCGGCTGGTACCGCTCTCGGGCCAGCTCAAATGCCCATTCGGCCGGGGTGGTGAATTCGGATAGTAATAATTGCTCGATGGTTGCGGCATCGATCATTTCCTTGATGCGGTGGAATTCAGGATGCTGCTTCAGATGCATAAGCGCAAACTGATGTAGGGTCTCCATCCGTCCTGAGATCAGCAGCTGAACGAAAGCCTGGGGCAATCGGTTCCAGAGTGTAAGAAAAGGCACTTCAGGAGATGGTGTGGCAATGCCAGGTTCTTTGTGTGTCGATGCAGATTGAGCAGGGGTTGGTGCGTCATTGGAAGGGATCGGCTTCTTCCCTCTGAACAGGCCAACCAGTTTTTTAAGAAAGCCCTCCTGGGCAGCTCGTTCTTTCTTCTCGGTAGCCTTCTTGTTTTTAAGTGCCGGATCATCAGCTGCCGGGTCAACGAGCTTCCAGATCTGATGACGCACCAGCTTATAGCGATCAGAACCGCCATGCAGGATCTGGTTTAAGAAAACCGCATGGGCATGTGCCGGGAACTTGATTTCTACCCGTTGATAGGTATCCCTGTTCCAGATATACTGGTAGGTGCTGAAAGCTTCTTTCGAGTCTGATTTTTCCTCATAGGTCAGT
>DATAHC010000181.1:0-8121 GCA_036263415.1 Flavisolibacter sp. | reverse complement strand
CGACCGCGTAGAGGCTACCGGAAGCCAGGCCGATTATTACCGGCGCTTGGATGCCAATACCTATGTCGGGATCAAAGGATATGATACCCTTTCCAAAATGGCCAATTCCTTTTTCATGGAAAAGGTGCAGAACAATAAAGTGGTTTATAACCTGCGGGCACAGCGTATGCAGTGGGATACCGCCAGGAAAAACTGGAAGCTGTTTTCTGCAGTGGAAAGGCAACTCGATCCTATGGGTGAAAGACTGGTGGAAAAGGGGGATATGAATATTGATCTGAAGCTGCAGCCTAATGAATTGAAAAAGGATAATTACCTCAAGGATAACCTCACGACGCCGGAACTGAACCGGTACATCCAGGCTGAAGAGCTACGCGCTTCTGAGGGATTGAATCCCTTAAAAGTGGAAAAATATAGAAGAACCGCTACTCCATTTACTGTTTTGCTGCTTACCCTGATCGGCGCCGTCATTGCCGGTAGAAAGACCCGGGGTGGGAGTGGACTGCACCTGGCAATCGGCATTATGATCGGTGCCATTTTTATTATTTCCGACAAATTTTCCACTACTTTTTCGGTAAAGGGTAACCTGCCTCCCCTTCTTGCTGCCTGGATTCCGAACCTGGTATTCTGCCTGGTGGCCTTCTACCTGTATAAAAGGGCGCCCAAGTAATATTATTGACAATTCTGCCGGGGTAGTTTTGTGGCACCATCGTCATTGTATAACTTTAGGGGTCGCAAAGAAATATCCTTACACCCGAAAAAATCACACACAATGGGAGTTATTAAAGAGCGGTTTAAAGAAAAAGCAGATGCTTTAGCAACGGAAATCAAAGACATTATAAAAGACCACGGAACAAAAAAGATCGGTGAAGTACAACTGGCGCAGATTTACCAGGGAATGCGCGGAATGACCGGACTGGTTACGGAAACCTCGCTCCTGGATGCGCAGGAAGGCATCCGTTTTCGCGGGTATTCCATTCCCGAGCTGCAACAACACTTACCAAAATATGACGGCGGAAGTGAGCCCCTTCCCGAGGGATTGTTTTACCTGATGCTGGTGGGTGAGCTGCCCACTGAAAGCGACGTACAGCATGTTACTTCCGTCTGGCAGCGCCGCAGCCATGTACCGAATCATGTGTTTGCCACGATCGAAGCCCTGCCGGTAACTACGCATCCGATGACCCAGTTTGTAGTGGCTGTAATGGCGCTTCAGACAGAAAGCCAGTTTGCCCGCCGCTATGCAGCCGGTATGAACAAGAAAGAGTACTGGGATGCCGTATTTGACGATACTATGGACCTGATTGCGCGCCTTCCCCGCGTAGCCGCTTATATTTATCGCAGAAAGTATAAAAACGGAGATCATATACAGCCCAACGGTCTGCTGGACTGGGCCGGAAACTTCGCCCATATGATGGGTTATTCCGATGAGAGCTTCAAAGAACTGATGCGTTTGTATATGACGATCCATGCCGACCACGAAGGTGGTAATGTTTCGGCCCATACCACCCACCTCGTTGGGTCTGCCTTAAGCGATCCTTACCTCAGCTATGCAGCTGGAATGAACGGACTGGCAGGGCCTTTACATGGCCTGGCCAACCAGGAAGTGATCAAATGGATTTTTGAAATGCGGGAGGAGCTGAAAACGGAGAATCCTACCGGTGAACAAATAGCCGAATACGTAAAGAAAACGCTGAGTTCGGGTAAGGTGGTTCCGGGCTACGGACATGCCGTTCTTCGTAAAACAGATCCCCGCTTTACGGCACAGATGGAGTTTGGCAAGAAGCATATGCCGGACGATCCGCTGGTGCAAACTGTGTGGAATATTTATGAGACCGTACCACCCATTTTGCAGTCGCTAGGCAAAATCAAGAACCCCTGGCCGAATGTGGATGCACATAGTGGGGCGTTATTGGTGCATTATGGAATGGTAGAATATGAATTTTATACTGTGCTTTTCGCCGTTAGCCGGGCTTTAGGCGTACTTGCCAGTCTATGCTGGGACCGGGCGCTGGGCTTTCCTTTGGAGCGGCCAAAATCCGTTACGACCGAGCAGGTTAAAAAATGGATCAAGGGCGAAGATGAGATCTGGGGAGAATAAGCTTGCAAAAAAGAAAGCCTTCGGTAACCGAAGGCTTTCTTTTTTATGGTAAACGCCAGTTAAAAAAAGTTATCCAGCGATTTAAGGCTTATTGGTTTTTCCCAAATGGTAAGCTTTGCTCCGTCCAGCTCTGTAGGCATTGTGGGACGGAAGGCACTGATCAGGTGAAACTGGATTTCCGGATATTTCTTGTAGAATTCCGGAAGCTTATCCCAACCCAGTCCATCGGGCAGGTTATAATCAATAAAAAGATAGTCCGGGGTGATCTCATTCAGCCGGGAAATACCATCTGCGAGTGTATGGGCTATATACACCTCATAACTTTTGCGAAGGAAATAGGTCTTCATAAGAAGACATAAATCTACCTCGTCATCGATGATCAATACTTTTTTCCTGTTAATCATGGCTCGTCAATGGCTTTTAATCCTAAATTATCGTACCAATATAATTCATGCCTGTATGTAAGGGTTGATAAAATTATGGGTTTGAAGGATAATTTCTACATTGCCGGCACAATTCTCCGGTTCAATTCTCCCTTTAGTTTGGTACGATTATTTAAACAATACCGCTAGTTATTACTCATTTTAAACAGTTAATACTATGACTACAAAATCAAAAATCATTTTAGGATTAGTAGGAGCTGCTGCAGCCGGAGTTGTAGTAGGTCTGCTTTTAGCTCCCGACAAAGGTTCTGAGATCCGCAAAAAAGTAAAAGGCACAGCGGGTGACTGGGCAGGTCATTTAACCGATCTGTTTTCCAGTGCGAAAGATGAAATCGGAAACCTGAAAAGCAAAGGAGCCAAGGCAGCATCTGATAAATACAATAATGTTACAGAAAGCTTTAGCTGATGAAAAAAGCTGATGCAGGTCATAAAAAGGGCCTGCATCTATTTTTAATTTTAGTAGTAAACTGAACGCATGGAAGATCTGAAAACGAAAGCAACGCATTTAAAAGATCATGTAGGGGACTACGTAAAGACCTATGTACAGCTAGCTAAAGTAAAGGCTACCAAGGGCGCGTCTTCTGCCGTTTCGGGCATTGTGATCGGCGTACTGGCCTTTTTCTTCGGATTATTTTTTCTGTTATTCACGTTTACAGGACTTGCCTGGTGGCTGGGCGACCTACTGAACAGCGCCGCTGCAGGCTTCTTTTGTGTAGCCGGTTTCTTTCTGTTACTGATCGTTATATTATTTGCATTGCGCCGCAAAGTAATCGTTCCCTTAATCAGAAATGCAATCATCAGCAAGGTATATGAGTAAAATAAAAACATACGAGGAACTATTACAGGAAGAACAACGCTTACTGGCTGATCTGCGTTCAAAAGAAGCGGTGATCCGGACAGACCTGGCAGGTGTAAAGGAAGGCCTGAAACCGGTTCAGAATGTGATCAATACTGTTGGTAAGTTTACTACCCGGGATAAGACTGGTCCACTTTTCAATTTTGGAATTGACTTCAGTATCGACCTGCTGATCCGTCGCATTCTGCTGGCACGTGCCGGTTGGTTTACGAAAATCGTTGTGCCCTATGTAATCAAGAATTATTCTTCCCACATTATCAATGAACAGCAAAAAGCCAAGCTGATGAAAAAGATCAATGGCTTTTTTGAAAAACTGAGACCTAAAACAGAAGCTGGAGCTGCCCGCGCAAAAGCGAATGGAAGTACAGTTAGCTGAGCGACGCTGTAGAAGATATTCCCATTTAATAAGAGATTGAGTAATTTATTTCTATATGGTGGATAAAACTGTCCTTTTGATAAACAGGTACAGTTTTTACGTATACATAATCAGTTCATTTTAAATACTATTTTATGTCACTGGATACTAATTCACCCAACCCGGGAAGGGATCCCAAAAAAGGTCAGCCTTCCTACGACAGTTTTCCGGATATGACTCCCAGAAGGGAAGGCGGTGATGATGCCTTAGCGGAATCTTCTCCTATAGATACGCGTTCCGACGAAAAAGTAATTGTAAATGAGCAACGTAGTGAAAAGGTAGTCAATGCCCCTTCGGGCAGTTCTGCCGATTCGGATGAGATCAACAGCAATGATGAATAAGATTTGATGACCGATGCTCAGGAGATGAACATACGATCAGACAGGAAGGATTTACATTTTTAAACTCCCGGTGTGCTATCAATGAGGTGGATGTGATGAATGAATAGCCGGGGGTTTTTCTATTTAACTGATTTGTCATCGGAGGGTTAGGTTGAATGTCCCGCATTGCGGGACATTTCTTTTAGCAGGTATGGAAATCCGGTATAAAGGGCATAAAAAAAGGTACGCATGTACCTTGTGTTAACATTTATACTAAATCAGAACTTAATCTACTCTTCTAAATCCGCCTGCTATCAATGATAATACAAACAGAACCAGGAAAATGTAGAAAAGGATCTTAGCGATAGAAGCGGCTCCGGCAGCAATACCTCCGAAACCGAAAATAGCAGCGACAATAGCTACTACCAGGAAAATTAAAGTCCAGCGTAACATAGTTAAAGATTTTGTTGGTTAATAAATTCAGGTATATCAATTAAAGAATTGTACCAGTTTACAGAAGCAAGGGTTATCGATTAATAGCCTCAGCAGATAGGTTTTGAGGAATAATTTCTACTTACAACCTATTGTTAACCTGCCAGGTATATGCTTCCGGCGCCTTCAAGTCTGGTACATTATTGGATGATTAAGGATAGCTTCTCTACATTGGAAGAATCACTATGCAGAAAATGAATCTTGTCAGAACCGTTGGATCCACTCAGGTAATCAGCGCCGGTAAACCCAGTATCCCTATTTCAGGTCGTCCGGCCATAATTGAACGCAAAATTTCAGATCCCTCGTCGGCATCTCCGAAAGGCGGACGGTATCCGATACCGGGATTCTTTGAATACAGGATCAAACCTAAAGAGTTTGATACTCTATAACTCGTCAATTCACCCTAAACCGTAAGGCGCGACGATACTGTTGCGCTTTTTTATTTAATTACGGCGAGCTCTACCGGAAATTATGCCCATATTGGGGTATTATTTCTACGGCGGGTTATTAAAACTTACTTATTGTAGAGCTTGATTTCCCCAATAAATCAACTTGAATTTATATAAATGTTTATAAATCAGCAAAATAGAAGTCTTTTCCACAGTTTGTCATTTTGGTTTCAGACTTGTCTTATAATGGAAGCGCCAAAATCACCACAATGATCAATCAGCATTTAGCACAAAAACAAAAGCTGAAGATTCTGCCTCAGCAAATTCAGTTACTTAATTTCTTCCATCTGAATACTCTTGAACTGGAGCAGCGTATACAACAGGAGATGGAGGATAACCCATTACTGGAAGATCAGAAGAATGAGTTTGAACCCCTGGCGGATAAGTATAATAAGGATTCCGTTCAGGATTACCAGGATTGGGAGGAGTACGGGTATGATGATATTCCTGATTATAAAACGGAATATGGATGCACTTTGCATAACGATAAGCTTCCAGAGCGTCCTATCACAAACAGTTATGATTACCGGATATTTGTCAAGGAGCAGTATAAGCTTACAACGGAAGACCCCAAGGAGATTGAACTGGCGGAATTCATCATTGATTCCCTGAATGATAGTGGCCTGATGGAACAGAAGCTGGAAGATCTGGCTGAAGACATCTCGTTCAAGCATAATCAATGGGTGGAGGCAGATGACCTGATTTATATTTTACAAAAGATACAGCAACTGGAACCTATTGGAATCGGAGCCCGAAGCATTAAAGAATGCCTGCTGATACAGCTGCTGAAGATGAACACAAAAAGGCCTGATGTGAAAATGGCGGTCCGTTTACTGGAAGAGCATTTCAACGATCTGCACAACCGTAATATGGATAAGATCCGGCACCATCTGGCAATTGATGAAGAGGAGCTGAAGATTGTATTACGCCTGATCGCTACTCTGAAAATGCGTCCTGTATGTGAACTGCAGGAAGGGGTGAACCAGAACATCGTACCTGATTTTATTGTAACCAGGAATGGGGACGCCATTGAAGTGCAGTTATTCCGTCAGCGCTCCGAGAGCCTGAATATTAATTCTTCCTGGAAGGAGATGGCTGAGAATAATGCGAAGGTAACAACCGATAAGTCGGCCGTTCAGTATATCAAGAATAAGCTTCAGTCAGCCCAGTGGTTCATTCATGCGGTGCAGCAAAGAGAAAGCACGATGATGAAGATCATGAAAGCGATTGTAGAACTGCAACATGATTATTTCATGACGGGTGATATCAATCAGCTGAAACCGATGATCCTCAAGAACATTGCAGAGATTGTAGGCGTTGATATTTCCACTGTTTCAAGAATTACCTGTAATAAATATGCAGAATCGCCTTTCGGGCTCCTGCTTTTAAAAGATCTTTTCACGGAAGGCATTGCCAACCAAAAAGGGCAGGTGATCAGCAATAAAGTGATCCAGTCGGCGATTGAAGAAGTAATTGAAACCGAAGACAAGCACAATCCTTACACCGATCAGCAATTAGTGAAAATCCTTTCACAAAAAGGCTTCTCCGTAGCCCGGCGCACCGTAGCCAAATACCGTGAGCAGCTGCAGATTCCCGTATCGCATGTACGTGGCCTGTGGGCTTAATTTCGTCACTAAATTTCGAACCATAAAACATTTAACCTGATGCAAACCATTCTGATTATTGATGATGACAGAGATATGTGCCTGCTTCTCAAGCGCTTTCTCACCCGCCACGGGTATGAAGTGCTGGAAGCTTATAACGGCAAGAAATCCCTGGAATTATTGGATACTGTTGAACCATCCCTTGTCATGTGCGATTTCAGGCTCGAAGACATGGAAGGAAACGTACTGCTGGGAAAAATAAAAGAGAAATACCCCCACCTTCCGGTAATTATTATTACCGGTTACAGCGATATCAAAATAGCGGTTGAAGTCATGAAAATGGGCGCTTACGATTATATCACCAAGCCTCTGTTTCCTGACGAAATCCTGATCACCATCAAAAAGGCACTGGAAGCCGCCTCCCAGGAAACGGCAGCAGCCTATGCACCCGTAACCACTGCAGGCAGTACCAGCAGTTCAGAAGAGAAAGTTGAAAGAGCCGCCCTGGCCAAAGAGAAAGGGCCGTCGATCATTGTTTCGGGAGACTATATTTTTGGCGATACCCCTGTATTCCGCCAGATCCTTCAACAGATCGACCTGGTTGCTCCTACTAATTATACCGTTATTATCCATGGTGAAAGCGGCAGTGGTAAGGAAGCCGTGGCCCAGGAAATCCATAAACGCAGCAAACGCAAAACCAAGCCCTTTGTAGCCATCGATTGCGGTGCCCTTTCCAAGGAACTGGCTGGCAGTGAACTGTTTGGCCATGAAAAGGGATCTTTTACCGGTGCCCTGAATCAGAAGATCGGAAGCTTTGAGCTGGCGAATACCGGAACCATCTTCCTGGATGAAGTCGCCAATCTTTCTTATGATATCCAGGTTTCCCTGCTTCGTGTAGTGCAGGAAAGAAAGCTGAGACGCGTAGGTGGTGTGAAAGATATCGAGCTGGATGTACGCATCATCATAGCCAGTAACGAAAGGCTTTGGGATGCTGTAAGAAAGGGTAAATTCAGAGAGGATCTTTATCATCGCTTCAATGAATTTGGGATTGATATTCCGCCACTGCGTCAACGTCCTGACGATGTAATGCTCTTCGCCAATCACTTCCTGCATCAGACCAATGCGGAACTAGGCAAGAACCTCAAGCGCTTCAGCACGGAAGTAGAGAATATTTTCAGAAGCTATGTGTGGTACGGTAACCTGCGTGAATTGCGCAATGTGATCAAACGGGCTACACTGCTTTCCGATGGTGAGGAAGTAGAAGCGAGCGCCCTGCCGTTTGAGATCTCGCATTTCAATAAGCTGCAGTTTGACAAGCAGCCGGAACCGGCTGCAACGAACAGTGTGCCTACAACAGTCAATGAGATCGCAGAGAGTCCCCGAACCATCTCAGAGACAACCCTTAAGGGAGCCAGTATCGACGCTGAATATGAAATGATACTGAAAG
>DATAHC010000180.1:0-15491 GCA_036263415.1 Flavisolibacter sp. | reverse complement strand
ATAACAGTTCCGGATCCGGGCAATTCTGCAGGTAGCGTTCCCGCTCGGAGAACCTGCAGACTCCGGGATAGTCACCTTTACGGCCCTGCATATCGGTAATCACCTGGAAATGCAGGTGCGGCGGCCAGTGGCCATTCTCCTCCGGCACACCGAAGGAAGCGATCCATTGCCCCTTTTCAAACGTCGCTTCCTCCTTTTTCTCATGGATGGATTTCAGGCTGAGGTGTCCATATAAGGTGTGAAACAGGAACCCGTCAATAGTATGCTGCAGGATCAGCGTAGCCCCATAGTCCCCGAAGGCGTCATTAAAAGCAAAGCTATGCACCGTCCCTTCCAGCGGAGCATATATTGGTGTATCAGCCGGTCCCCAGATGTCAAGCCCCAGGTGCAGGCGACGGGGTTCTTCGCCGGGAGGTGCATCAAACACCCGGCTGCGGCTGTAAATAGTGCGGTGCTCGTTGTAGCCACCCACTCCGTAACGCGCCCCGGCCCGGACCAACTGCTCATCTATGTAGGCAGTGAACAGGCGCGTATCGGCCAGCATGTCAGCCGTAAGTTCCTGGTTGCTTTCTGTAAAATCCAGTGGCAGGAGACGATCACCTGGCGCAACCGGAACCACCGGAGCAAACGTGCCGGTATATAATTGTAACCGCTCTTCAAAATTCTTTGCTGTCATGTGTCGGAGTTGATAACTTTAAGGGTTCCCACACTAAAAATAAAGCAAACCACATGATGAAAAGACTGATGTTGGCTGCTGCTATGGCCTTTGGGCTCGGCAGTTTCGCCCAGAACACACCGCTCTGGCTGCGCTACCCTTCCATTTCGCCGGATGGAAAAACAATTTTATTCGGCTATAAAGGCGATATCTACAAAGTACCGTCCTCCGGTGGCGAGGCGTATCCGCTCACGATTCACGAGGCATATGATTATATGCCGGTATGGAGCCACGATGGTAAATGGATCGCCTTTGCATCCGACCGCTACGGCAACTTCGATGTGTATGTAATGCCCGCAACCGGTGGCGAAGCGAAGCGCCTCACCTATAATTCGGCTAACGATTATCCGTATGATTTTACAACGGATAATAAGTCGGTGTTGTTCGGCACCAACCGCAACGATGTGTATACCTCTGCGCGTTTTCCGCAACGCGGACTGTTTCAGAAGCTCTATACGGTGCCGGTAACTGGCGGACGCTCCGTGATGTTCAATTCTGCCGGAGCGGAATTCGCGCGCTTCAACAGCAAAGGTGATAAGATCATTTTCCAGGACCGGAAGGGCTATGAAGATGCGTACCGCAAACACCATACGTCTTCCGTTACCCGCGATATCTGGATCTACGACACGAAGAAAGATGAATACGTGCAGGTATCGGCCTTTGAAGGGGAAGACCGCGACCCGGTTTGGGGTGGCGATGACAACACCTTCTATTACCTCAGCGAGAAAGAAGGCGGCTCGCAGAATATTTATAAGGCAGTAGTAGGTGGTAATACCACTGTTTCACAGGTTTCCAAATTCAAGGAGCAGCCGGTGCGCTTCCTGAGCAGGGCTACCGATGGCACGCTTTGCTTTACCTACGATGGGGAACTGTATACCATGCGTGAAAATGGAACGCCGCAAAAAGTGAATGTCAGCATCAATTCCGATACCCGGGGCAATGACGAAAAGATCCTTCCCATTAATACCGGTGTTACGCAAACCGCGCTTTCACCAAATGGAAAAGAGATCGCCTTTGTCGTACGCGGCGAAGTGTTCGTGACTTCCGTGGAAGGTGGCTATACCAAACGCATTACCAATACGCCGCAGCAGGAGCGCAATGTTCAATTCAGCCCGGATGGCCGTTCGCTCTATTATTCTACGGAGCGCGGCAACAGCTGGGACATCTACAAGGCTTCTATTGAAAGAAAGGAAGAGCCGTATTTCTATGCCTCTACCGTGGTGAAAGAAGAACCGTTGATCGCTACCGATGCCGACGAGTTTCAGCCGGTGGTTTCCCCGGATGGTAAAGAGATCGCTTATCTCGAGGAAAGAAATGAGCTGAAAGTATTTAACCTGGGCTCTAAAAAGACAAGAGGCATTGTGCCCAAAGGCGTCAATTTCTCATATGCCGACGGCGATCAGTACTACACCTGGTCACCCGACGGCAAATGGCTGGCCTTCAACTCATCCGAGGGTAAATGGGGTTCTTCGGAAGTAGCCATGATGAAAGCTGATGGCAGTGGCCAGCGCATGAACCTGACCCAGAGCGGCTTTTTCGACGGCGCGCCCAAATGGGCCTTCGGTGGCAAAGCATTGCTGTGGACTACCGATCGTGATGGTAAGAAGCCCCTTGCTTACCAGGGTTCCAGGGAAGTGGATGTATATGCCATGTTCTTCGATCAGGAAGCGTATGACAAGTTCAAGCTGAATAAAGATGAATTCGGACTGCTGAAGGAAAAGGAGGAGAAGGACAAGGAAGCAGCTAAAAAAGACAGCAGCCTGAAGATCGCTCCGCCTACCCGTAGCTGGGAACCGTTACTGGAAGGACTGGACAATCGTAAAATGCGCCTCACCATCAACTCCGGCAATATCTCCGACTATATGCTGAGCAGCGATGGCGAAAAGCTTTATTTCCTGGCGCGAATGGAAAAAGGCTACGATCTCTGGATGACCAACCCGCGTACGCGTGAAACCAAGCTGGTAGCCAAGCTCGATGGCGGCCCGGCCGGCATGGATGTGACCCGCGATGGAAAAAGCCTGTTCGTAGTAAGCGATGGCAAGATCATGAAGGTGGATGCGGAAAGTGGCCGGGTAAGTCCGGTTACCGTAAACGGCGAGATGGTGCTGAAAGCAAACGAAGAGCGCAAGTATATCTTCGACCATGCCTGGAGACAGGTAGGCAAGAAATTCTATGATCCGAATATCGGCGGCGTGAACTGGAAACTGTACCGCGATACCTACGCCAAATTCCTGCCGCATATCAATAACAACTATGATTTCCAGGAACTGCTCAGTGAATTACTGGGAGAGCTGAACGCTTCGCATACGGGCGGACGGTATAGTGTGCCGCAGCAAAACACCGACGCTACGGCCAGCCTGGGTATGCTGTATGATGAAACCTATGACGGCAATGGACTGAAAGTAATGGAAGTGCTGGAAGGCGGACCGTTTATCAATGCTAAAACAAAGATTCGCAAAGGGGTAATCATCGAGAAGATCGATGGTGAAGAGATCGGCAATACTTCCGACTGGGCCCGCCTGCTGAACCGGAAGACCGGCAAGAACCTCTTGCTTAGTCTTTACGATCCGGAAACCAAACAACGCTGGGAAGAAACGACCAAGCCTATTTCACAGGGTGAAGAACAGGGCCTGCTGTACCAGCGCTGGGTCAATAACAACCGTAAGAAGGTAGAGCAATTATCGGGTGGCAAAGTAGGCTATGTGCACGTACAGGGTATGAACGATGGCAGCTATCGCACCGTGTATGAAGACGTGCTCGGTAAATCGACCGGTAAGGAAGCGCTGATCGTAGATACCCGTTTCAATGGCGGCGGCTGGCTGCACGATGACCTGGTGACCTTCCTCAGTGGCAAGCAATACCTGAAGTTCTCTCCACAGGGCGTTACGCCCATGGCCGGAGAGCCGCAGAATAAATGGACGAATCCCTCCACGGTCCTGATGAGTGAAAGCAATTATTCCGATGCCTTTATCTTCCCTTATGCCTATAAAAGCCTGGGCATAGGCAAAACGATTGGTATGCCGGTTCCCGGAACCGGAACAGCCGTTTGGTGGGAAACACAGATTGATCCAACCCTGGTATTCGGTATCCCGATGGTAGCTACGGTGGGCAAGGAAAAAAGGCCAACCGAGAACCTCCAGCTGGAACCCGATATCAAAGTGGCCAATGATTACAAATCCGTTCTCTCCGGTAAAGATCCGCAGCTCGAAAGGGCCGTGAAGGAAATGCTTGAAGAGATCAAGAATAAAAAGAAAGACTTTTAAAGATCGAAGGCCGCTCACAGAGCGGCCTTTTTATTTCTGATTTCTGATTTATGATGTCAGATCTGTTTACAGTGCACCACTCACTATTCACTATTGACTATTCACTTCTCACCTTTCACGCCCTCACTTGATCCGCTTCAGGTCTTCCTCCGTCCCCGTTTCCCGCTCGCGTGCCGATTTGATCTTCGTATTGCCGAAGCGCCAGGATAGTCCCAGGGTCAGGTTTCGGCTCTCCCATTTGCGATAGGTCAGTAGGTTCAGGTTCTGTGTTTCCGCTTTCTGTTCCCAGCGCTGTGTGTTCAGCAGGTCGGTGGCATTCAGCTTTACCGTCAGCTTTTGCTTATCGAAGGTCTTCTGGATGCCCGCATTAATGCTTCCGAGCGGTTTGGACGTATAAATGGTCGTGCGGTTCTGGTAATTGAACCAGCCGTTCACTTCTGCCTTCCAGCTTTTCGGCAGCGTGAAGGTCTGGCTCATATACCCATTGAAGCCCCAGCTATCATGCTGCTGCGTTTCCCGGTTGCCGAAGCCCGTTAGCAACACATCATAGGACTGGTAAAAAGGCTCGGCATAGAAATAGGCGTTCCACCATTTCCTCACCTTCACGGGTGAATTGAAAACCAGGTTCAGCATTTTTCGTGTGCCGGCATTTTGCGGGATCTGGATCGTGTTATTCCCTTCCTGGTAGGTTAGTTGTTCAATATACCCCGAGGTAGCGGAGTAACGCAGCTTGACGGAGGTAGCATAGTGCAGGGTATAACTCAGCTCCACGCTGTTGGTGAACTGCGGCATCAGGTAGGCATTGCCCTGCTCACTGTTCAGCGCATCGAGTGCATAAATGAAAGGGTTCTGGTCCTGGTAGCTGGGACGGTCAATGCGGCGGTTCGCTACCAATCCGAGCTGACGGTTACCGGCAAGGTTATATTGAAGGAACACGGTCGGGAACAGGTTGACATAGCTGGTATCGGGTCGCTCAATGGCCCCTCCCTTCAGATCCAGCGAATGCCCTTGTACATCCGAATGCTCTGCCCGCAGGCCCAGTTGAAGGGACAGTTTCTTAAAGTCGCGACTCACCGAAGCATAAGCAGCACTGATTTTTTCCGACAGGTTGAAATAGTTGGTACGGAGGGTATCGTTAGCCCAGCCGAAAGCCTGTTGCTGCTGCGCCACCAGGCTGTTAGCGGTTTTAGTCTGCAGCCACTTCAACCCGGTCTCCAGCCGCATCGTCTTTCCCAGCTTTGTGGCATAGTCGGCTTTCAGCGAATACAGGTCAATCAGCACCCGCTGGTCATACAGGCTGGCCTGCCGGGCATATTCGAATCCTGTTTGATCAGCGAAATCATTGGTGATCCGGTTGCCAACGGAGGACCGGAAGCGCGCCCGGTCCGCATCGAAGGTGAAGGTTCTCTGGTCGCGTGCAAATACATAATTGAGATTATAGGCCTGGCGCCTGGTATGGAAGGGTGCTGTACTGCGGGTCTGAATACTGCTGTCTCTGCCGGTTTTTCGCTGCAGCAGCGTACGGCTGATATTATCCATGCCGGTATACTTGTCATTATACATGTATAATACACCGGCTGTACTGTATTTATTGAGGGTATAATCCGCTCCGGTGCGAAGACCGGTACCATGAAAGGAATCGATCTCCACACTGCGTTGGGTGAATTGCGTTGTAGGGTTACTTCGATCATTGTTGGCGATCGTATGCTGCAGGCCGCGATTGGCATTGGCGTTCAGGAAGAGATTCCATCGTTCCCTACGCCAGTTCAGATTAGCCGAAGCATTGCCTCTTGCGTGAGTGCTTTGGACATAAGCACCGGAAAGACTCCCATTGAAGCCATTGGTAAGGCTGCGCTTCAGTTTGAAATTGATGATACCGGCATTACCCGATGCGTCGAAGCGGGCGGAAGGATTGGTAATGATTTCGATCTCCCTGATGTTGGAGGCATCGATGCTTTTCAGCAGCTGGGCCAGGTCCTGTCCGGTAAGCTGGGTGGGCTTGCCATCAATATAAACCAGTACCCCTGCCTTGCCGCCGGCCAGGATATTCTCATTCGGGTCCACCACCACCCCGGGGGCCTGGCGCAGCAGCTCCAATGCATTTTGCCCGGCCGTGCCTACCCTGCCGTCGATATTCATAATGGTTTTGTCCGGCTTGTTCTCAATATAAGGCTTGGAAGCCTGCACCGTAACGGTGCTGAGGACGGCACTGGCCGTATCTGTTTTCAGAGCGGAGCTGTCTTTGGTTTGTGCCTGAAGGAAGACCGGGACCAGGACCAGAAGGAGGAGCAGTGGTTTCATTTCGTTTGCTTTAGAACCACAAGTTGACGATCGCCCGTCCGGTTTCCGCCCCAGGTTATAATTTGGTACCTAAGCTTCCGGTCTCATATCATAACGCGTTGAAGATTAATCCCATAAAAAAAAGAATGTCATGATTTGAGACTACTGTTTCAGGAAATGAGGTCGCTCGGATTCTTACCGGTCAGCTTTTTAAAGGCCCGGTTAAACGTTGCCTTGCTGTTGAAGCCTGCTTCGTATGCAAGGCTCATGATGGTGTATTGACTGCTGTCAGGGCCGGCAAGGCGCTCCTGAACTTCCTGCACCCGGTAGGAATTGATGAAATCATTGAAGTTCTTCCCAAAGCCTTTGTTGATCACCCGGGACAGGAGAACCGTATTCGTGCCCAGTGTCCTGGCCAGATCGGTAAGCGTGAGCTCCGGGTTGCGGTAATGCTTTTCAACAGCCATGAGCTGTTCGATCCTGGGCTTCCATTCTTCCAGTCCGTTTTGCTCTTTGCTGGATTCAGGCACCTCTTCATAAGAAATGAATTCATCCCCTTCGGGAGGCGCACCTCCGGCAGCCAGCAACGGCGTGCGCTGATGGGCCAGCAAATCCAGATGGAACCGCATGCGGGTTTCAATGGAATTGGAATAACCATTAATGGCAATGTAATAAAACAGCAGGGCAAACAGGAGGTAATACCACCAGGTGCCGGTATAGTTGATCTCCACTCCTGCCAGCTGCACCAGGTGAAAGACCAGGTTGGAAGTGAAATAAATAAAGAAGGCGATCAGAAAATTACGCACCCAGCGAAAGGTGACGGAATCAGCAAAGGAGAATTCCTGTACAATGAAGCGCTTATAGCGGCTGTAATAGCGCCAGCTGATGATGCCGTATACCAGCAGGCTTACCAGTCCGGCGGCAATGTACCAGTCGTCGAAATCAGGATCCACACGTCCGTCCATCAGGTAATACCGCTTCAGCACCAGGCGGTCGGTACTAAAAACAATGGCACACCATACCAGGTACAGTGCCGCCGGAAGAAAATGCCAGTAGTGCCGGCGGCTGAGCCGGAATCCGGGCTGGAATAGCGAACGCAGGTAAAAATAGATCACAGGGCCCATCAGCAGGGTATGCTGAAGCGGCATATAGAACATGAAGTTGCGGCAATCCATGCAAACGGTGCCATCATACCAGCCGGCAAATCCCAGCATCCAAGGACAGATATACAGTACGCAGAGCAGGAGGAAAAAGGCCAGCCAGGCATCGGAAGGCCTTCCGTTCCGTATGCTTTTCCGAAGCAGCAGGCCGGCATAGACCAGGCCATGTACAAAGAAAATAAGCAGTAGTCCGCTGTAGCGGTTGAATTCGAAAGGCATGCTTCAAAATAAACAAAATAACCCGGGATTGGTTGGAGGGCACAATTACGCCATTCATTTCACGTTTTAAGGGCATGCCACTATGTAAAACCGCCGCAACCACCTTTTTCCTACTGATATTATCTACGCTGAGCACCTCCGCTCAACAGGTAACGGGCGTATGGAAAGGGAGGATCGATAAAAAGAAAGTGGAGGTCAAGATCATCCAGAAAGGCGACAGCCTCACCGGCACCTCCTATTACTACGAGTCCCCATCGCATTACCGGCGCTACAGCATCAAAGGCTATTTCGACCAGCAAAATAACAGTGTGGTCTGGTGGGACGACCAGCTGCTGCAGGATAAAGGAAATGTGGGTAAGACCGCTTTACTATCCGTGGCAGATTTCAACTGTCCGGGCGGTGGTAATATGTACCTCGATGGTAAGGCAGCCCCAATATCGGATCCGCAGGACATCAAAGGACCGGTTGACCTGACCAAGACCGGATCTACCTCCTTTCCGGATGAATGGGATTATGTGATCGATAATTATACGGTTGGTACCAACGACCCCGATATTATAGACAGCGTTTCATTGATCGCCTGGCAACCGCATACCACCGTTACGCCAACAACGGCTACAATAAAAGAAACCCCGATAGTACCGGCCCCACCTTCCAGGGATATGGTTCGGATTCCGCCACCTCCCGAAGTGAAAAAGCCGGAACCACCAGCAACACAGGCACCACAGACCATCGAGCAAAAATTCACCTCAAGGAAGAAGATCTTTGCCAAAGAAATACCGCTGGAAGGAGATTCTATCGAGTTGCGGTTCTATGACAACGCCGAAATCGACGGCGATTCCATTTCGCTTTTCCTGAATGATAAGATGTTATTCCAGCACATCCGGCTATCCGATAAGGCCTATACCATCAGGCTTCCCGTAAAAGACCTGAATGACAGTAATGAGCTGATCATGGTAGCGGAGAACCTGGGTACCATTCCGCCCAACACCTCCTATATGGTAGCTATCATGGGCGACAAGCGCTACGACGCCAAGCTTGCCAGCACTGAGAACAGCAGTGCGATGATCCGGTTGAAAAAATAGAAAGAATGTAAGATTTCAGATGTCAGATATGGATTTGATCAACTCTGATGGCTGATGTCTGATTTGCTTTAGGGCACCCAACAATCCTTCTTATTATCCAGCGTAGGGTTAGACACGAAAGCACAGTGCCAATGGAACAGCCAGTATTTGTAGTGCCTTCTCACCTCAGGCTGTCATCCCGACGAAGGAGGGATCTTTACAACCAAGCTATCGTAGGGCCAGTCATTACTTAAGTTCGGACCGTCATTGCGAGCGTAGCGCGGCAATCCCCTGCACCTCCAGGGTGTTTTTACCGCTTACTTTTCTATTCTGCTTACCTCACTTTCTACTAGGAAAGGGCCTCCCCATTTCGTATCTTTATAGTCATGTTATTAGCGTGTTTTACCATATCATTTTCTACTTCTTCTTTCCCTACTGGAATATACCCAGAGACTACAGGGATACAACGGGGTAACAACGCAGTAACTACGGGTAAAGGCTGCTTCCGCCCCCCTTCTTTCTCCTCACTTCCATAAGACTTCCATTAGATCTCCATTAAGCCTCCCCGGACCTTCCCAGAAGGAGGTAGGGAACTCCCATGCCTTAGGGTGGGATTAGCTATTGGATTTTCCTGAATCAGACTAGAAGGATCACTAGATGGTCTGTATTGTAGAGGAGAAAGGCGGTGGATGAAGCCGTAATGGGTCTTTATTTCTTCTCTTTCTATCCAGTGGTTGACAGTTGAAGACTTAGTGTCTGCTTGTTTTGCTAAAGGTTTTAGGAGGAGATTTTCCTGCTCTAGTTTCTGCGTAGGACAGTCTGGAGGACATGGGGATTGCTTCGTCCTGCGTCCTCGCAATGACGACCAGACTAGGATCGCGGTTTTTTACTTCTTTAGGTTGACCCCAAGCGAGGTTGCTTCGCTATGCTTCCGCCAAAGGCGGACACGCGCAATGACGATCCTAACTGAGCCGCTGTTTGGTACTACGATAGCTTGGTCGTAAAAGATCCCTCCTTCGTCGGGATGACAGTGTTAGAGTTGGATGGACAAACGTTAAGCTGGCTGTTTCATTGGCACATTGGCAGATCGACTCATTGGCACATTTTCTTAGTGTTCCTTTGTGCCTTCGAGTCTTTGTGGTTCAACCTACGCCGCTGGATGAGAGGAAAGATTGATGCAAGAAAACAAATCAGAAATCAGACATCCGACATCAGACATAAATCTGACATCTGACATTCTCTACACCACCCTCTCCTCCATATGCAGCCCTTCTTTAAATAAGAAACGCAGCTTCGTATCTGCCTGCCTTTCTTCTTCCAGCGTCAGGCGGAGGCGCTGAGCCACGGGATGGTATTCGAGGTCCTCGGCCAGTTGAGAGAGTGCCGTATAGGATTCGATCTCATATTTTTCCACCTCACGGGCACCCTGGATGATGACTTCATCGAGTGCAGTTCCAGGCGAAGCGGAACTCATGGCTTTCTGTCCATTCTCCAGAATTCCCTGCAGGGTCTGATCGGGTTCGCCTTCCGGGTCAATTCCCAGTTGCTTGCAGATCAATCCGATCGCGGACTTATGTGTGTCCGTTTCTGCCAGGTGCATGGCCAGGTTCTTTTTCAGTCCCAGATGGGAAGCTTTTGCAATCATACCAGGCATCGCTTCCGTCAGCATTTTTTCCGCACTCCATAAAATGCGCAAGCCTTTATAAAATCCTTGTGTATCCGCCATACAACTTCATTATATATGAATTAATCTGCTCTTTATTTACCGGTCCATATCGGGCTTCAATACCACCTTCACACAATCGTCCTTTTTGTGCTTGAACATATCATAGGCTTCTGAAGCCTGTGATAACGGCAGCCGGTGTGTGATAATATCATTAAGGGTTACCTTACCGCTGCGAACCAGCTCGAAGCACTGATCGATATACAGGTGCGTTTGTGCCTGTCCGAACTGCATGATCAATCCTTTATCGAAAATGCGGTGGATGGGGAAGTTGTCGTAAGGACTGGCGTATACGCCTACTACGGAAATGGTACCGCTGCGCCGAACCGCTTCCGTACACATCTCGATCACTTTTCCCGTACCCTTTTCTGCATTCAGTACGGCCTTGGTCTTCTCGAGGAAGGTGCGGCTGGCTTCCATACCTACCGCATCGATGGCAACATCGGCGCCTCGGCCACCGGTCATTTCGCGGATCTTTTCCATGAGGTCGTCGTCATTGGCATCCAGCACATCCACGCCATTCACCTGCACCGCCTTATCCAGCCGGTAGGCCAGAGGATCCACGGCGATCACCCGCTCGGCGCCATTCAGCCAGGCTGCTTTTTGTGCCATCAGTCCGACAGGGCCGCTACCGAATATGACAACGGTATCGCCTGGTTTCACCTTGCCCCATTTAACGGCACTCCAGCCGGTCGGGAATATATCGGTAAGGAACAATACCTGGTCGTCGTCCAATCCATCGGGAATGATCTTGGGGCCGGCATTGGCTTTAGGTACACGCACATATTCTGCCTGGCCGCCATTATAGCCGCCATACATATCCGTATAACCAAACATGCCGCCACCCTTTCCTTTGGCAAGGTCGCCTTCCGGTCCGTACATTTTCGGGTTGGTATGCATGCAATTGGGATGATAGCCCTGTGCGCAGAAGAAACAGGTGCCGCAGGCTATGGTAAACGGCACTACCACACGGTCGCCCTTCTTAACACGCGTAACCTTGGGGCCTACCTCTTCCACAACCCCCATGAATTCGTGGCCCAGTACCTCATCGCGCAGCTGCGGCACGAAGCCATCATAAATGTGAAGATCGGAACCGCAGATAGCGGTAGATGTTACCTTCAGTATAATATCATCCTGCTCTTCTATTTTTGGATCCGGCACATTATCGACACTGATATCTCCGATCTTATGGAATACTGCTGCTTTCATGCTATTATTTTTTGGGATGACCGACCATGAAGCAATGGTGCTTCATGAATGAACGTATTGATTCATCTGTGAAGGGTTAAAAAGCATGCCATAGGAATACAGGTAAACAGAAGGTTGCATAATAACTATGGAGCATGTATAATGTTAGTTGCAGACAATAAGCAGAACAGGCCCCTCATGAAGCAGTCTGAGCACAGGGAAGGCTGATGCATGGTACTATGTGAATGATCAGCTTTACAAAAAGCAGTAATCTGTAAACGTGTCCTTGCAAAAAGAACAGGGATCTTGCCCTAGGCCAGAGAGGATTATAAACTGTAGAACCTCTGCTGTAAATCTGTTGAGGCTTTTTGCCTTGTGCAGTAGTTGTACAATGGAATGGATTGGTTTTGCAGAAATGCTTAAACTATAGCAGTTGCCTGCTGACGTACAGGTTCCTGGACCGGCAGATCGATGTAATGGAGCAATCGCTCTTCGAGCACATCGGCCATCGTTTCAAAATAGAGGATCACATCTTCGCGCACATTCTTCCGCAGCCAGCGGAACCCTCCCGGTAAACGCTCCAGCACGTCCCGATCCTGCAGGTATTCAAGACAATGAATATCCGTTGGTGTGAGTCCGATCGCTTCCAGCTTCGATACCATCATATAAGCCGGAACCTGGGTAACCCCACAATAATCCTCTGCCAGCTCGGTCCATTCACCGATACCGGTATGGGCGTGGCGAAGTATCGCTTCGCGGCTTAAATGAGTAACCACCTGAAGCACATGGCCGCAGTTGCAGGAGCCATGGTCGCCCCAGGCATAATGAGCGCCTTTACGCAATTGGGAGGCTGCCTGGCGCAGGGCACCGATCAGGGTAAGATTGGGATGTGCCATGAGTTTTATTAATATAACATCAGACGGGCGTCTTTGTTGTCCATAAAATGATAAATCAGGCAAGCCGACCTATACGACCACATTCACCATCTTTCCTTTTACATAGATCAGCTTCTTCAGGGGCTTGCCTTCCATCCATTTCTGCACGATGTCATTAGCCAGAACGATCTCCTGCACCTGATCCTGTGAGGCATTCAGGTCGAGGTTGATGAGGGTGCGCATCTTACCATTTACGGAGACCGGGTATTCCTTGGATGACTCTACCAGGTAGCTGGCCTCAAAGGCTGGGAAGGCGGCGTCCAGTATGCTGGTGCTATTTCCCAGCTGCTGCCAGAGCTCTTCACTGATATGCGGTGCGAAAGGCGTGAGCAGGATGAGCAGTGGCTCCAGTATTTGACGTTTATGGCATTTCAGATCTGTCAGCTCATTCACGCAGACCATGAAGGCACTTACCGAGGTATTGAACGAGAAGCGTTCGGTATCTTCTTCGATCTTTTTGATGGTGCGGTGCAGGATCTTCAATTCATCAGGAGTAGCCTTTTCCTCCGTTACCAGCTTTCCTTTCGCTTCATCGAAAAACAGGCGCCAGAGCTTTTTGAGAAAGCGATGCACGCCTTCTATACCCTTGGTATCCCAGGGCTTGCTCATTTCTACCGGGCCCAGGAACATTTCGTACATACGGAAGGTATCGGCGCCATACTCGAAAACAATGTCGTCAGGATTGATAGTATTCCTTTTTGATTTAGACATTTTTTCTATTGCAAACTCTAACTCAATAATTCCATCTTCATTCGGTATAAACTTATAGCCTTGCAGCTTAAATTCTTTTATGAAATCTTCAGTTTTTGAAATGATAAAACGGCCCAATTTATCAACATATTCACTTGGAACTCTTCTAGTTGTATATATTCTTTGGAGCGCTTCAATTTTTTCTTGGGAATTTGCATCTCTATAAGCAATATCATGTGATAATAATTGATGATTTGCATCATCACAGCAGATGAATCGACTAACACCCACTATCATACCCTGGTTCAGGAGTTTTTTAAACGGCTCGTCGAACGAGATGTATCCCAGGTCGAACAGGGCTTTGGTCCACATGCGGCTGTAGAGCAGATGGCCCACTGCGTGTTCGGTTCCACCGACATAGAGGTCGACCTGCCTCCAGTAATCGCTCCATTTGCGGTCGCAGAAGGTCTGGTCGTTATGGGGATCCATATACCGCAGGAAATACCAGGACGACCCGGCATAGCCCGGCATCGTGTTGGTTTCCAGGTGGCTAGCGGTCCATTCCGGAATATTGGCCAGCGGCCCCTCACCATCCGGACCGGGCTTATAGCTTTCCACATACGGGAGTTCCAGCGGCAGTTCGCTTTCGTCCAGCGGATAAGCGATGCCGTCGATCCATTTAATGGGGAAGGGTTCGCCCCAGTAACGCTGACGGCTGAACGCAGCATCCCTGATCTTATAGTTCACCTTTCGCTTACCGATGCCCATTTCTTCGAGCTTACCGATCACGATGTCGATGGCCTCCCGCATGACCACGCCATTCAGGAAATCGCTGTTGGTGAGCTTAGCATCCTTTGTCGGATTCGCCTCTTCACCATTATAGGCTTCACCGATGATATTGGTGACAGGCAGGTTGAAATGCCGCGCGAACTTATGGTCGCGCTCATCACCGCTGGGCACGGCCATGATGGCACCGGTGCCATACCCGGCCAGTACATATTCGGAGATCCATATAGGGATCTGCTTCTGATTAAAAGGATTGACCGCATAGGCGCCTGTAAAGACCCCGCTGATCTTCTTTTCCGCCATGCGCTCGCGCTCGCTCCGGCTTTTTACATAGGCGATATACGCTTCCACGGCAACTTTCTGATCTGCCGTGGTGATCTCTCCGACCAGTTCATGCTCTGGTGCGATCACCATGAAATCGACACCGAAGATGGTATCCGGACGGGTGGTGTACACATCCAGCGTAGCCGCATCGTAACCGGCAATGGCAAAGCTGATCTCGGCGCCGGAGCTTTTACCGATCCAGTTACCCTGCATTTCCTTCATGGCCTCGCTGAATTCAACCGTCTGAAGGCCTTTTAATAACCGGTCGGCATATTCTGTAATGCGCAGGTACCATTGCCGCAAGCGTTTCTTTTCCACCGGAAAGCCTCCGCGCTCACTCACACCGTTGATCACTTCATCATTGGCCAGTACAGTACCTAAGGCCTCGCACCAGTTCACTTCGCCATAGCCACAATAGGCCAGGCGGTATTCCATTAGTATGGCCTGACGAACCGGTTCGGTAAACCCATTCCAGTCGCCGGCGGTAAAATTGTTGTTTTCTAATCCCGGTATCACCGACTGGGCATTCGGCAGCGGGTGGCGGCTGTTTCCTTCCTTTGAAAAGTGCTCCAGCAAGGTATCGATGGGCTCGGCCTTGTCCGCCTCCCGGTTATACCAGCTTTTGAAGAGCTGCAGGAAGATCCACTGGGTCCATTTATAATAAGCGGGATCGGATGTTTTCACTTCCCGGCTCCAGTCGAAGCTGAAAGCGATCTTATCCATCTGGCTACGGAAGGTGGCAATGTTCCTGGCCGTACTGTCGGCGGGGTGCACGCCATGCTCCAGCGCATACTGCTCGGCCGGAAGGCCGAAGGCATCGTATCCCATAGGGTGCAGCACGTTGAAGCCTTTGAGGCGCTTGAAACGCGCATAAATATCAGAGGCAATATAGCCAAGGGGGTGCCCTACGTGCAGCCCGGCACCGCTGGGATAAGGAAACATATCCAGCACGTAGAACTTGGGCTTGCTGGTCTCATTCGGCACTTCATAGGCTTTGTTCTCTTTCCAGGCCTGCTGCCATTTCCGTTCTATCTCTCTGAAAGTATACTCCATTTTCTGTCAATGATTTGCAGATCGCCGGCGGCGATCATTGAATAGTTATAGTCACCTAACTCCGAACCGGCCTGTTTTCTGAAATTCTAAA
>DATAHC010000179.1:0-7307 GCA_036263415.1 Flavisolibacter sp. | reverse complement strand
TGAAAAAACGATCAAAGATGTCTGTTATCCTTTCCTGAATAAAATAGGCCATCTATGGTCTACTAATAATGTAATACCTGCCCAGGAGCATTTTTCCAGCTATATTATTCAAAACAGGATTATCGTAGAAACAGAAAAAATAGGTTTACCGCCCGGACTCAAACCAGCCATTTTGTTATGTGCGCCGAAGGGAGAATTTCATGAGCTACCACTGCTTTATCTGAATTATCTGTTCCGTAAAAAAGGATGGGGAACCCTATATATGGGCACTAATATAAGTATTAAGGAGTTAGAGCTTCTATCAGAGATAAAGAGCATCCGGTACTTATACCTTCACCTCATTACCAATTTCACCGGACAGGACACGGATGATTATCTGGAAACCATCTGCAGGAAATTCCCTGATCTTAAAATTGTGGCTTCCGGAGGAGGCATACAACAGGCTCAAAGAAATTTTGTTAACCTCCAATTACTACATTCCGATCAGCAGATATATACATTTATAGAATCGATTGCCGAATGAGTTTCCCTGTTTAAACTAGCTTTTCGGCAAAACATAACTTCTGACATCTTCTTTCAGAATCCCTTTGCCGGAAAGAATTACCAGCCTTTCCACAACATTGCGCAATTCCCGGATATTTCCGCTCCAGTTATATTCCTGTAACAAGGACATAGCGTCATCAGATATGGATTTTCTGGGGATACCGTAATCGTCACAGATATCATCCAGAAACGTCTCCACCAGTAGCGGAATGTCATCCTTTCTTTCATTAAGCGACGGTACATGGATCAGGATCACACTTAATCGGTGATACAGGTCGAGACGGAAGTTCTTGGCTTCTACCTCCTTCATCAGGTCCTTGTTGGTAGCTGCCACTACCCTTACATCAACATTTATATCTTTATCGGCACCAACGCGCGTAATTTTTCCTTCCTGTAGGGCGCGCAGCACCTTTGCCTGAGCACTAAGGCTCATATCGCCGATCTCATCCAGAAAAAGGGTTCCACCGTTTGCCTGCTCGAATTTTCCAATCCGTTGCTTGATAGCTGAGGTAAAAGAACCCTTTTCATGACCGAATAGTTCACTTTCGATCAGCTCGCTGGGTATGGCAGCACAATTAACCTCCACTAAAGCATTACCAGCCCGGCTGCTTTTTTCGTGGAGCCAGCGCGCTACCAGCTCTTTACCCACTCCATTTTCACCGGTAATTAAAACCCGTGCTTCTGTAGGGGCTACCTTTTCAATAGTAGACTTTATTTTTTTGATCGGGTCGGATTCACCGATCATTTCCTGCACTTTAAAAGCCTTTCTTTTTAGCGTCTTTGTTTCCTGAACCAGGTTAGTCCGTTCCATGGCATTTCTGATGGTGATCAGTAAACGGTTTAGATCCGGTGGCTTCTGTATAAAATCATAGGCACCCTTTTTAACAGCCTCTACAGCCGTTTCGATATTCCCATGTCCGGAGATCATTATTATAGGTACGTCAGCATTGATTTCTACTGCTTTCATCAAAAAATCAATTCCATCAATCTTCGGCATTTTAATATCGCAAAGCACAACATCATAGCTTTTCTCCCTGAACTTTTTCAGGCCCTCTTCTCCATCAGCCGCCTCATCAATTTTATAACCCTCAAAAGAGAGGATTTCGCCAAGTGTTTTACGAATTGCCTTTTCATCATCAATGATCAGTATGCTGGCCATAGTATCTTAAAATTGAGGGGCAAAGTAAGTGAAAAGGAAAGAATTAAAGGAGCGGGCTTAAAAAAGAAAAAGGCCGGATAGAAATCCAGCCTCGTGTAAAATCCAATATCCTATGAAAAACCGAGACAAAGATGCAGTTGAAAGTTGGATTTTCAAAACTTTTGAAGAATATATTTTTGCAACAAGGTTTGAAAATGAGCAACTTGTAAGCTTGAGGTGTCTATAAAACATAATCGCCTCATAGTGAGGCGACTTGTACACATATGAATGTTTAAACGTTATTTTTTCAGGTACATTACCTCTTTAGCCAGCCTTACGGTACGAGGTACATCAGGTAACGCCGCAGCTACCAGGTTCGGTGCATAATGTAAAGGCGCATCAGCTGCAGTAATCCTTCTGATAGGTGCATCAAGATAATCGAAACCCTCCTTTTGAATACGGTAGGTTATTTCAGATGATACGGAAGCATAGGGCCACTCTTCATCGACAATGATCAGGCGGTTTGTTTTCTTGACGCTTTCCAAAATAGTCATCCAGTCTAATGGTCTGATCGTACGCAGATCTATGACCTCGGCGCTGATTCCTTCCTTTTCGAGTTCAGCAGCTGCACCTAGTGCTACCTTCATCATTTTATTAAAAGAAACAATAGTCACATCAGTTCCCTGCTTTTTCACATCGGCTTTTCCCAATTCAATATAATATTCTTCCTCGGGCACCTCACTTTTGTCACCATACATAACCTCGCTTTCCATGAAGATTACGGGATCCTCTTCATAACGGATAGCCTGTTTCATAAGACCCTTAGCGTCATATCCATTACTAACCGATACTACTTTCAAGCCCGGAATATTGGCATAAAGGGCCTCAAAGGCGGTGGAGTGTTGTGCACCCAACTGCCCTGCTGAACCATTAGGCCCTCTGAACACGATCGGGCAGGAAATCTGCCCACCGCTCATGGCCAGCATTTTGGAGGCTGTATTTAATATCTGGTCCAGCGCCAGGACCGCAAAATTCCAGGTCATGAATTCTACAATAGGACGTAATCCATTTTGTGCGGCACCAACCCCAACGGCAGCAAATCCCAATTCGGAAATAGGGGTATCAATCACGCGCCGGGGGCCGAACTCGGCCAGCATTCCCTGACTTACCTTATAAGCGCCATTATATTCAGCTACTTCTTCACCCATTAGGAAGACACGCTCGTCCCGGCGCATTTCTTCACTCATAGCTTCACGAAGGGCTTCACGAAAAGGAATTTGTCTCATGTCAGATTGATTATTAAAGCGGGGCAAAATTAGCGGAGTGGGGCCATAAAACCTAAAATCAATCGAATTGGATCGCTTCCGCTGAATACTATTGCAAACAGCCTTGTGCCAGCCGTTTAAGGGCCGTATCCTGTTTCAGATAGTTGAGGTCTGAAGGATTGGAGTAGCGCTGTTTCAACTGGTCCAGCATACAATCACAGTAACGTACTGCTTTCTCCTTTCCCATGTCTTTCACAGCACCCTGAATACAACCGCTTTTAAACTCTTTTTCATCTTTTTTAGTCCAGCTACGGGCGCACGAGCTTTCAAAAACAAACAAGATCAATATCCAGTAGATACCCGAAAACCGGGTGTTTTTTTTCCGCATAATATAATCCGATTTCATGGCGGACATTTTGCAACATCCAGGCTATGGAATTTACCGAGATCATAGGATTGGCTGCCGGTGTTTTAACAGCCAGCTCACTTTTACCCCAGGTAATTAAGACACTGAAAGAAAAGAAAGCAGAGGACGTTTCACTCCTGATGTTATTTGTTTTGCAGGCAGGCCTGATCTTATGGATCTTCTATGGTTTCAAGAAACAGGATCTTCCTATCATTGCCACCAACATATTTTCCCTTCTTGTCAATATACTGATGGTAATTCTGCGCTTCAAATATTCCAGGGCCGGTAAATGATCCGGTGGATTTTTAAGCACCTGGACGTTCAATAACCATAGCTGAAGCACCGCCACCTCCGTTACAGATACCTGCGGCTCCATACCTGCCATTCTCACGCTGAAGGATATGGACCAGGGTTACCACAATGCGTGCACCACTGCAACCGAGCGGATGTCCCAAAGAAACTGCGCCTCCGTTTACATTTACTATCGATGGATTCAGGTTCATTTTGCGCGTATTAACAATACCTACTACGCTGAAAGCTTCATTCAATTCTACAAAATCGAGATCGGTCATTGCAATCCCGGCTCTTTTGACGGCCACTGGTACGGCAATACTGGGCGTTGTGGTAAACCAGGTAGGTTCCTGTTCCGCATCGGCATAACCCCTTATAACAGCTAATGGCTGTATTCCCAACGCCTCTGCCTTCTCCCGGCTCATCAGCACCACGGCTGCCGCACCATCATTCATAGTACTCGCGTTGGCAGCTGTTACGGTGCCTTCTTTGCCAAATGCCGGCTTCAAAGAGGCGATCTTATCAAATTTTACGTTCCATGGCTCTTCATCCCGGGCCACCGTTACAGGATCGCCCTTTTTGGAAGGTATCTCCACAGGAACGATTTCATCTTGGAATTTTCCCCCTTCCCAGGCTGCCTGACTTCTTTTATAGCTTTCAATAGCAAATGCATCCTGCTCTTCACGGGTGATCTGATTTTCAGACGCACAGATATCAGCAGCACATCCCATAGCAAAATTACTGTAGCAGTCCGTAAGACCATCTTTTGCCAGACCGTCGATCAGTGAGGCATTTCCATACTTATTGCCCCATCGCAAACTATCTGCATAAAAGGGAACATTACTCATACTTTCCATGCCTCCAGCTACCACCACATCGGCATCTCCCAATAGGATACTTTGGGCACCCTGGGCGATAGCCTTCATACCACTGGCGCAAACTTTATTAACGGTTGTGCAGACTACATTATCCGGCAAACCGGCATATCGTGCAGCCTGACGGGCCGGTGCCTGGCCGAGGTTGGATTGTATAACACATCCCATCAGGACCTCATTGATTTCGGTGACGGGAATTCCGGCTTTCTCCACCGCTGCTTTAATGGCAATGGCACCTAACCGGGTGGCAGGCAGCTCTTTTAAACTTCCACCAAAGCTACCTATGGGGGTACGAACAGCAGATACGATATACACTTCTTTCATATAGCTAATTTATGCCGCGCAAAGATACGACAGATTCCCTTGACCCTTCTACATAGGGTCGTTATCACATTCTTTTACCTTTGCCGGATGCCAAAAGTGTTTTTAGAGGCCGAATGGAAAAATCTGCTGATGGCGAATTATGAGGTTGATCCTCATATCCTGAGGCGCTATCTTCCCTGTCGTACTGAGTTGGATACGTTTGATGGTGTGCATTATATCAGTCTGGTTGGTTTTCTCTTCAGCAATACAAGGGTGAAAGGTATTTCCATCCCCTTTCACAGGACGTTTGAAGAGGTCAACCTTCGGTTTTATGTACGTTTCAAAGAACAAAATGAATGGAAAAGAGGTGTCGTTTTCATGAAAGAGATCGTTCCCAGACGCATGATTTCCTGGGTAGCCAATACGCTATATGGTGAAAATTATTCTACCCACTCCATGAGGCACCGGTGGACAACCGGCAAGGAAGGACTTGAGGTGGCTTATTTCTGGAAAGTGGGTCGTGAATGGAACTATCTCCAGGCTCTTGCTGAAGCTGATGCTGTCCGGATCAAAACAGGTTCTATGGAAGAATTCATTACGGAACATTATTGGGGATATACGCATATCGATAGCTCCTGCACGGGCGTATACCAGGTGGAGCATCCTAAGTGGGATATTCATCCGGTAAAGGAGTTCAATGTCAATTGCAATTCCCAAATGTTGTATGGACCTGAATTTGCTGATCCGCTGGGACGGAAACCATCAAACGTATTTCTAGCTTCCGGTTCTGCAGTAAGGGTATTGGGTGGTACAAAGATTTATGAGCAAGCATAATGATCTTGAAATGGAACACATCAACAGTTACGATATAATTATAGTCGGAGGAGGACCGATCGGTCTTGCCTGCGCACTGGAAGCTAAAAAAAGGGGTCTCTCCTACCTGATACTCGAAAAAGGCACACTGGTGAATTCACTCTATAACTATCCGGTCAACATGACCTTTTTCAGTACCTCCGAACGGCTGGAGATCGGCAATGTGCCCTTTGTATCTAATCACCCGAAACCAACGCGTAGTGAAGCGCTGGAGTATTATCGAAGGGTTACCAAAGACCATCAGCTGGTTATTCATCTTTTTGAAGAGGTGTTGTCTGTTACGGAACAGGCAGCCTCAGGCTACACAGTAATAACGTTGAAAAACAGGTATACGGCAAAGAATATTATAATCGCCACGGGCTTTTATGATATTCCCTATAAATTGAATGTGCCGGGAGAAGAGCTACCAAAAGTGAAACACTATTATGATGATCCTCATTTTTATGCCTTCCAGAAAGTCCTGGTGGTTGGGGCCATGAATTCTGCGGTGGATGCGGCCCTTGAAACCTGGCGGAAGGGTGCGGACGTAACTATGGTAGTAAGAGGTTCTGAGATAGGCCAACGGGTAAAATATTGGGTCCGGCCGGATATTGATAACAGAATCAGGGAAGGGTCTATTAAAGCCTGGTTTCACTCCAGTGTGTCAGCCATTCGGGAACGGGAAGTGGATATACAGACACCCGATGGAATTATTACGATCGAGAATGATTGGGTCCTGGCTATGACAGGCTACCAGCCCAATCTCGATTTTCTGAGAAAGATCGGAGTTACGCTATGCGATGATGAAAGCTGTAGCCCTGCTTATGATCCTGAAACGCATGAAACCAATCGAAACGGTATTTTCCTTGCCGGAGTGATCTGTGGAGGGATGAATACCCACCGGTTATTTATAGAAAACTCGAGAGAGCATGCACTTCGTATTATGAATGCCATACAAGAACGAAAGGCTCTGTTGTTACAGTAGCTTCCTAGAATTTCAGGACTCTTCGGATTTGCTACTGACCAGTGACAGCTTGGCAAAATCATTACCGCTGAATATTTTGGCGAGATTGATATCATTGGTTTTCTGATAAGCAGCCATATTGGTCTGCGAAACAATCCGCCAGAAATTCTTTGATTTGAGATCGTGGTAATCCCTAGCCTGAACAATCAGTCCCCGTATTGGGTTTCTTTTTTTCATTTCGAAACGTATCAGCTTTCCATCGGGAATTTCCTCTTTGGCTAAAAAACTTTCAATTTGTTCTACAGTCATAGAAAGCTAAGGTAAGGGTTACTATAAAACAGCCAAAACCAGTAGGCTGGTTCTGGCTGCAGAGTTTACTTTACTATTCTTTATTGCTGTCTGTTCAGGCTTGCTTAACCAGTTGAATCTCACATTGAAGCCTTATATCATCACTTACTACCACCTGCCCTGCTTCGGTAACGGCACTCCAGGTTAATCCGAATTCTTTTCGGCTGATCTTTCCTGTTACCGTAAATCCGGCTTTGGTCTGTCCATAGGGATCTACCACTATACCGCCAAATTCAACCTGAACGGTCACAGGCTTGGTTACTCCCCTTATAGTCAAATCGCCATGTAGCTGGCCTTCCTCTCCGGATGCTTCATATTTCCG
>DATAHC010000178.1:0-3489 GCA_036263415.1 Flavisolibacter sp. | reverse complement strand
GTTTTCCAGCCCGGTATGGGCCTGCTCGGTAAAGCTTTTTCCATTCCACCCGAATACGCGCGTCGCCATCCACTCCCCCGTTACAATAAGCTCTTTCCGCTGGTCTCCCGTCACATCACTCCAAACAGCACTAGTTACCATACCCACGCCTTTCAGGGCTTCTGGAGTAATATCTGTGAAGTGCCCGGAGCCATCATTTTGATACAGGTAGCTTTGTGGCGTGGCTCCATACTGAAAAGGCACACTGCGGCTGCCGACGAACAGGTCCTGGTCGCCGTCGCCGTCAAAATCATGGGCCACGGCCACCGCTATGTTCATATCATTATTGGGAAATGCCCTGGTATCAATGGTAAAATTTCCCTTTCCGTCATTTTTATATAATCGGTGTTGCAGCTCGCGACTTCCCGGACGGATGCTGTTACCTCCGGCACCAATAAAGAGGTCCAGGTCGCCATCCTTGTCTGCATCAAAGAATAAAGTGGCCACATCCTCAAAATCCTTATACTGCTCAAAAACGCCTTGCTCCTTTTTGACGAATCCACCTGACGGTGTTTGCAGATACAACTGCCCTGCCTGGTCCTTTGCGCCTCCGATATAAACGTCCTCCAGCCCATCACCATTCACATCTCCTTTTGCCATATGCGGCCCCTCGCGGGACAATAACTCGGGCAGGTTGCGCTCAAAGTAAAAATCTACATAGTCATCCTCCTCGTGCTTGTCAAACCGGGAAGCCAGGGTATCGAATATGGGCTGAACGACGGGAGTTGAAAGGAAAGGCATCCGGGCTTCGTTTTCCCGGATCACGTGGACTTTATTGATCGCAGGCTGTACAATCGAGGTGGTGGTTCCTGTAGGCCAGGTGACGACGAGGGAATCTACCGAGGTGCGGTTTCCCAGGCCTATTACCTGTGTGTAATCCATGGAAGATTGAAAACCTCGGGTTGGTGCGATCTCCCTGTAAAACACTTCCTTTCCTTTATATACCTTGATCTTGCTGCCCACGGCGAACGGGTTAAGGCCTTTCCCTTCCAGCTTCAGGGATATATAGGCATAGCGGTTCTGTTCCCGGGCATTATTACGGTAAACAAAAGCCGGTTGGTTTTCATTATTGATCACCAGGTCCAGGTCACCATCTCCATCAAGATCAGCATAAGCAATGCTATTGGAGAAAGTCGGTGTCTCAAACCCCCAGCTTTTACCGGCATCAGCAAATTTCAGCTGACCCTTGTTCTGGAATACCCGGTTAGGTAGTGGCGTTACGGGGATCTGTTTCAGGATTTCATCCATATCGGCACGCTTGCCGGTTTCTACCATTTTCGTGTACACGTCATTGGAAAAGAAATCCAGGAAGTCCAGGTCGCCCACATCGCGGTTGATGCCATTGCAGACAAATATATCATTCAGACCATCGTTGTCTGCATCCAGGAAAACGGCACCCCAGCTCCAGTCCGTTCCGGAGACCCCGCTGAAATTACCGATCTCGGAGAAGGTCCCGTTCCCGTTATTCAGCTGAAGGCAATTCCGCACATACTGGTGATAGAGACCAGCTTTTTGCTTGCTCAGGTAAAGATCGATATTGTCAAAAGTGCCGGTGGTCTTTAAACGGTAATCATCATCGGGTATCATGTCTGTGGTAAAGATCTCCGGATGCCCGTCATTATTGATATCGCCCAGGTCGGCACTCATGGAAGACATGCTGATCTTCTGCACACAATGTTCCAGGTCGTCGCGGAAAGTTCCGTTGCCCTGGTTGATATAGAGATAATCCTTTTCAATAAAATCGTTACCCACATAGATATCCGGATAATTATCGCCGTTAATGTCTCCGATCGATACACCCAGGCCAAAACTGATAAGACCGCTGTGCAGCCCGGCCTCTTTGGTCACTTCCGTAAAATGTCCCTGATCATTCCGATACAAATGGTTGCCACCGCCTTTGAGCTTTTCGTCCACCTTCCATTGTGCTACATCCATATCCCGCATGGTAGCATAATTCAGGGAGCTGAAAGGTATCGGGCTATTATTGATCAGGAAACAATCCAGATCGCCATCCCGGTCATAATCGAAAAAAGAGGCCTGGGTACAGTAGCCGGATACGTCCAGACCGTAAGCAGCGGCCGACTCTGTGAAAGTCTGGTTGTGCTGATTGATGTATAATTTATTCTTCCGGTTCCCTGTCTGAATATTACCGGAGCTGCAGATATAAATATCCAGCCAGCCATCGGCATTGATATCAGCCAGTACCACTCCGGTATTCCATAGGCCGTCCTGACGGAACCCGGCCGTTGCGGTAATATCCTGGAACTGAAAATTTCCTTTGTTGATATAAATCTTGTTTTCGCCCCTGTTGGACGTAAGCACCGCATCGGGTAATCCATCATTATTGAGATCACCCAGTGCTACCCCGCCGCCATTATAAAAATTGCGGAAGAAAAAACTATTATCGGTCTTGCTGTCCTGCACCGTATTCTGAAAGGCAATTCCGGTATGATCCATAAGCGTGAACAAAGCAGGCGCCTTCTTTTCCCGGCAGCTCGCGAATAATAGCATGGTCACTCCAAGCCGAAGACAGGACCGGATCATGGAAAAAGAAAAAGGTGATTGCTCTGACATGCGTATTCGTTGCTGCTTACGGGTTACTTCGTTTTGTTCACTTTTACCAGTACGGGCTTCTGATCGTTTTGCGTGAAGATCAGGTAATGAAATCCCTTTCCCACGATCTCTTTGATATCTTTAATCTCTCCTTTGATGGTGATTCCTGAAGTCCGCTGATCGATCCATGTAAAATGGCCTTTACCATCACCTTCCAGCAGGTGGCCATAGCTGGCATCCAGGCGACCGAATTGCGGTGGAAAGCCAAAAAGATTGCCACCCATCACCAGGTCCGTGATACCATCTCCATTCACATCCGCAGGTACGATCGCATTCACACTGGATAGCTGTACCATGGTGGGGAGCTCCTGAACAGTGAAATTTCCTTTGCCATCATTGATCGCAATAATGGAGGAGGCATAGTTGAAAAGAAGCTTGTAGGATGCATCGAGCACCGGTTTTTGAAATAGGTCCTGGATGGTCTTCTCCGCATAGTCGCTGTGTTTCAGGTTTCCCTTTTTAAGGCCGGGGAACTGTTCCGTGATCTCCCGCTTCAGGAATACCGGCACATCTTTGCCGTCAACACTGCGCGTCAGGAACTGGTCAATAGTCCCATTCTTATCCAGGTCGCTGACCCAGAGGCGTACGGGATTCTTTTCATCGGGGTGCAGGTAGAAGTTCTCACCGATATTCCCGATGACCAGGTCCTGCTTTCCATCGCCATTCACGTCAGCAGCAGTAATGGTCTGCCACCAACCATGCAGGTTTTCCAGCCCGGTATGGGCCTGCTCGGTAAAGCTTTTTCCATTCCACCCGAATACGCGCGTCGCCATCCACTCCCCCGTTACAATAAGCTCTTTCCGCTGGTCTCCCGTCACATCACTCCAAACAGCACTA